>JANNPH010000180.1:0-4610 GCA_031399965.1 Gloeobacteraceae cyanobacterium SOY_34_metabat_159
TGGCGGCAAACGCCGGGTTTCTTCCGCGTTTATCCTCCAAAAAGCCGGTTTTGCAGGTGCGCCGGGTCGTCGTGCTTTTGGGCGCGGCGCTGGCGGCGGCGCATCTGATGACGAAGCCGGTGGCGGTGGTGAAGGAGATGCCGGCCGACGCGGAGCCGGGGGAGGTGTATTACGTCGTGGGGTCGATTATCATCGGCTAGGCGCGCCAGTGGACGCGGAAGCGGCAGATGCTGGCGGAGGGGGGGGCGGTCGATGTGGTGTTCAACCAGGATGAGTTGAATGCTGCCGTTGCCGTGCGTCGTTGTCTTGAAGCCCTGCCCGACTGCACCATCGTTAATGGCTACGGGCCGACGGAGAACACGACTTTTAGCTGTTGCTACGCGCTAAGTGATGCCCGAGCCGTAGCAGACAGTGTGCCGATTGGGGTGCCGATTGCCAATACTCAGGTGTACGTGCTCGATCCTCAGATGCAACTGGTGCCGATGGGGGTGGCGGGCGAGTTGTACATCGGTGGAGAAGGATTGGCACGGGGGTATCTGGGGCAGGTTGGGTTGACGGCTGAGCGATTTATCCCGGACCCGTTTGGTGAGCGTGGAGGGCGGCTGTACCGGACTGGGGACCGAGTGCGGTGGCACAAAGATGGGGTGCTGGAGTTCTTGGGACGGCTCGATTACCAGGTAAAGGTGCGCGGGCATCGCATCGAGCCGGGGGAGGTCGAGGCCGCTTTGCAGCAGCATCCGGCGGTTGGGCAGGCGGTTGTGACGGTGCACGAGGACGTGCCCGGTGACCGGCGATTGATCGCTTACGTTGCAGCGGGTGCCGGACAGAAGCCGTCAGTCAAGATGTTGCGGCAGTTTTTGCTGGCAACACTACCGGCGTACTTGCTGCCCGCTGCCTTCGTTGTGATGGAAACTTTTCCGCTCACCGCCAACGGCAAGGTGGACCGCCGCGGCCTGCCGGTGCCGGAGCTCAACTCGCTCGAACCGCTGCCGGCGGTACCGCGCACGCCGACAGAAGAATTGCTGGTAGACATCTGGAGCACTGTTCTGGGCCTCAGACAGGCCATCAGTATTCATGCCAATTTCTTCGAGCTGGGCGGTCATTCGCTGCTGGTGACGCAGGTGGTCTCGCGGGTGCGTACTGCCCTCGGAGTCGAGCTGCCCCTACGTTCTCTTTTTGAAGCGCCGACCGTAGCAGCGCTTGCCGAACATATCGAAGCGCTGCGGCGCAGTGAACGGGGCCTGGTTGCGCCGCCCTTGCGACCAGTCGAGCGCGGTGGCAACCTGCCGCTCTCGTTTGCCCAGCAAAGACTCTGGTTTCTCGATCAACTGGTGCCGGGCAATCCTTTCTACAACGTGCCCGCCGCCCTGCGCCTGCAAGGACCACTGGATGTCGCTGCTCTGGAGCGCAGCATCGGTGAAGTTGTCAGTCGGCACGAACTGTTGCGGACAACCTTCATAGCCCTGGAGGGACAGCCAGTCCCGGTCATCGCTTCAACTTTCCCCTTTGTCTTACTGACCGTTGATTACCGGACCCTCGCTCCCGGCGAACGTGAAGCGGCAGTCCGTCAGACGGCAAGCCAGGAAGCCCAGCATGCATTCAACCTGGCAATCGGTCCCTTGCTGCGCGCCACTTTGCTGATCTTGAGTGAACGCGAGCACGTCCTGCTCCTCACCATGCACCATATCGTCTCGGACGGCTGGTCGATCGGCGTGCTGATCCGGGAACTGGGAGCGCTCTACGCCGCCTTTACAGCGGACAAGCCTTCGCCTCTACCAGACCTGCCCCTGCAGTACACAGACTTTGCCCACTGGCAACGCACCTGGCTCGCGGGCGAAGTGCTGGCGCACCAGCTGCATTACTGGAAAGCACAACTTACCGACGTACCGGCACTGAAGCTGCCGACCGATCGACCGCGCCCGGCAGTGCAAACTTTTCGCGGTTCTCACCTCTCGCTGGAATTGCCCGAGGCACTTGGCGAGGCACTGCGCGCCCTCAGTCGGCGCACCGGTACGACCCTTTACATGACCCTGCTCGCGGCCTTCGGCGTATTCTTGCAGCGCTACACCGGCCAGATCGACCTCTGCTTCGGTTCGCCCATCGCCAACCGCAACCGCTCGGAGATCGAGGGACTGATCGGTTTTTTCGTCAATTCCCTGGTCATGCGGACAGACCTCTCCGGCAACCCGACTTTTGAAATGCTCCTGGACCGCGTGCGCAAAGTGACGCTCGATGCCTACGCGCACCAGGACCTGCCCTTCGAGAAGCTGGTCGAAGAACTGCAACCGGAGCGCGACCTCAGTCGCAACCCGCTCTTTCAGGTGGTGTTTGCGCTCCAGAATGCCCCGGCAGGCGACCTCAAGCTGCCGGGCCTGGACCTCACGTTAGTGGAAGTCGATAGCGGCACGACGCGATTCGACCTTGAATTGCACGTCTGGGAACGGTCGAAACAACTAAAGTGCCAACTGGTCTACAGCACCGACCTGTTCGAGGCGGAGACTGTCCGCCGCATGCTCGCCCACTTCGAGAACCTGCTTGCGAGCATCGTCGCCCAGCCCACGCTCCCTATCGCTCAACTGCCACTGCTCGCTCCCGACGAGCAGCAGCAGTTGCTTGCGGATTTCAATCGCACCGCCACCGACTACCCGAAAAATGCCTGCATCCAGCAACGCTTCGAGGAGCAGGCAACTGCCACCCCAGAAGCAACTGCCCTCGTCTTCGAAGGCGAACCGCTTACCTACCAGCAACTCAACGAACGGGCCAACCAGCTCGCCCACCACTTGCAAACGCTTGGCGTCGGTCCTGAAGTTACCGTGGCCATCTACCTCGAACGCTCGTTCGAGCTGATTGTTGCTCTGCTCGCCATTCTCAAAGCTGGTGGCGTCTATTTGCCGCTCGACCCGCAGTATCCACAAGAGCGGACTGCCTATTTGCTCAGCGATGCAAAAGCAGCTGTCCTACTCACTCAGCAATCGTTCCTGCCGATGCTGTCGGCACTGACGTTACCGGTTGTCTGCCTGGACCGGGACGCTTCGACCATTGCGGGTTACTCCGCCGACAATCTCACCTGCTCCACTGCCTCTGACAACCTCGCCTACCTCGTCTACACCTCAGGTTCGACCGGCACGCCTAAAGCGGTTGCCGCTCCTCACAAAGCTGTCATTCGACTCGTCCTCAACACCCACTACGCCCAGTTCGACAGCAATCAGACTTTCCTGCAACTCGCTCCTGTCACCTTCGACGCCGCCACTTTCGAGGTCTGGGGGCCTTTGCTCAACGGGGCAAAGCTGGTTCTCGCCCCCGCTGCCTTTCCCTCGCTGCAGGCACTCGGACAACTCATCCGAACAGAAGGCATCACAACTTTGTGGTTGACCACTGGACTCTTTCACCAGATGGTCGAATTTGAGCTGGAGAGTCTACGAGGCGTGCGACAACTGCTGACCGGTGGGGACGTGCTCAATGTTGCCGCTGTGCGTCGTTGCCTGGAAGCTTTGCCCGGTTGCACACTGAGCAATTTCTATGGGCCGACGGAGAACACGACCTTTACCTGCAGCCACGCCATTGCGGATGGCCCAGTGCCCGATAGTGTGCCGATTGGGGTGCCGATTGCCAATACTCGCATGTACGTGCTGGACGCTCAGATGCAACTGGTGCCCGTAGGAGTAGCGGGCGAGTTGTACGTGGGTGGGGAAGGTCTGGCGCGGGGATATCTGGGACAGGCCGGGTTGACGGCGGAGCGATTTATCCCGGACCCGTTCGGTGAGCGTGGAGAGCGACTGTACCGGACTGGGGACCGGGTGCGGTGGCACAAAGATGGGGTGCTGGAATTTCTGGGGCGGCTCGATTACCAGGTAAAGGTGCGCGGGCATCGCATCGAACTGGGGGAAATCGAAGTGGTGCTGGCCGGACATCCGGCTGTGCAGGAGTCGGTGGTGCTGGCGCGCGAAGACGTGCCGGGGGACCAGCGGTTGGTGGCCTACGTCACTGAAGACGTGCGCTATACAGCAGACCGGGAGCAGAGCGAGAAGACGCAACTGTTGGCCGAGCAGGTCTCCCAGTGGCAGATGCTCTTTGACGACCACATCTACAGTCAACCGGCAACCGGGGCAGACCCGACTTTTAACATCGTCGGCTGGAACAGCACCTACACCGGTGCGCCGATTCCGGCAGACGAAATGCGCGTCTGGCTCACCGACCGGGTTGAGCACATTCTTGCCCTCAAGCCGCAGCGGGTACTCGAAATCGGCTGCGGCACGGGGCTGATGCTCTTTCAGATTGCTCCCCACTGCACCCGGTACATGGGAACCGACTTCTCTCAGGTATCGCTCGACTACGTGCAGCGACAACTCGACAAGGCGGCTATTCCCCAGGTGAGTCTGGACCGCCGCACCGCCGATGACTTCGCCGGTTTCGAGCCGGGTACTTTCGACGCGGTGATTATCAATTCGGTCGTGCAGTATTTCCCCAATATCGAATACCTCCTGCGCGTCATCGAAGGGGCGGTGCGCTCGGTGGCACCCGGCGGCTTCGTCTTCGTGGGCGATGTGCGCAACCTGCCGCTGTTGCAGGCGTTTCATGCCGCCGTGCAACTGCATCAAGCAGAGCCGACC
>JANNPH010000113.1:0-30143 GCA_031399965.1 Gloeobacteraceae cyanobacterium SOY_34_metabat_159
ATCGACGCCCTGGCGACGGCCCTACACGCAAAGGGACTGAACGCACGCTGCGCCTACGCCTACTCGCCCAAAGAGCCTGAAAGTCTAACCATACTGAGCGAATACTTCAAAGGCATCGACTGCCTGATTAACACCACCAGTTTTTCTCTCGCCCGCCTGGACGCGGACGAGCCCGACCTCTCTTTCTGGGAAGCCCTCGATTTACCGGTGCTGCAGGCCGTGCTTTCAAGCGATACCGAGGAGCGCTGGGCAGCCGACAATCGCGGCCTCAGCCCACGCGATGTGGCGATGAACATTGCCCTTCCCGAGGTTGATGGCCGAATTATCAGCCGCGCCATCTCTTTTAAACGGGCCGACCACGACAATTCAGCTATCGAATCGCCGATTGTTACCTACCATCCCCAGCCTGACCGCATCGATTTCGTAGCGGAACTGGCCTGCCGCTGGGTCAGGCTTCGGCGCACTCCCCAGGCCGAACGGCGTGTTGCCCTGGTACTCGCCAACTACCCCAACCGCGACGGACGCCTCGCCAACGGCGTCGGTCTTGATACCCCGGCAAGCTGTGTCGCCGTGCTCAAGGCCCTGGCTGAGGCCGGTTACGACACAGGCGAATCTTTACCCAGGGATGGCGACGCACTGATCAAGCTTTTGACCGGTACGGTCACCAACGATGTCGAGGGGTTCGATTACCGCCCGCTCCTGCAGTGGGTCGAGGAGCCGGAGTACGCCCAGTTTTTTGAGACTCTACCCGCGAGTGTGCAGACAAGTGTGAGCGAGCGCTGGGGACCGCCGCCGGGGAACCTGGGACTCGGGCCCGAGGGATTGCCGGTCAGTGGTGTGCGCCTGGGCAATGTGTTCGTGGCAATCCAGCCCGCTCGTGGTTACGACAGCGACCCGGCTCTCAACTATCACGCCCCCGACCTGCAACCGCCGCATCCATATTTCGCCTTCTACTACTGGCTGCGCACTGTCCTGAAAGCAGACGCCGTCATCCACCTGGGCAAACACGGCAACCTCGAATGGCTGCCGGGTAAGGCCCATGCCCTCAGTGCCGGGTGCTTCCCGGAAGCGGTATTCGGTCCGCTGCCGCACCTCTATCCATTTATCGTGAACGACCCCGGCGAAGGCTCCCAGGCCAAGCGCCGGACCCAGGCCGTGATCGTCGATCACCTCACCCCGCCGATGGCCCGTGCCGAGACCTACGGAGCCCTGCTGGACCTGGAAAACACGATAGACGAGTACCACGAAGCACTCTCGCTTGACCCCGGACGCCTGGAAGTAATCCAGTCGAGGCTCCTGGCCCTGGTAGCAAAAAGCGAACTGCACCGCGACCTGGGCTGTCTGGAACTCCCGAACGCCCAGGGATTACCCGCCTTTGTTACGCTCGCCGACGGCTATCTCTGTGAAATTAAAGAGTCACAGATTCGCGACGGGCTGCACGTATTCGGCAGCGCACCGACGGGCATTCAGCGCCTGGGACTACTCATGGCCATCGCTCGCTCGGACACTCCCGGACGCCCAGGACTCACCCAGGCCCTGGCCCGCGACCTCGGCCTCGATTTTGACCCACTCACCGCTGTCCTTGGCGAACCTTTCAGCGGACATCCACGGCTTGAAAACTGCCGCACCGTGGGCGATGCGGTCGAACAACTCGAACTCTGGGCCACGCACCTGATTGACGCGCTCCCGGCGCTCCCTGCCGATTTACCCCAGACGGCCCTGGTGCTCGCCTGGGTGGAGAGTAAGCTAATTCCGGCTCTGAACCGGACTGACTCTGAACTCATCAACCTGTTGCGCGGACTTGACGGCGGCTACGTCCCGGCCGGGCCGAGCGGTGCACCGACCCGAGGACGGCCCGAGGTGCTGCCTACTGGCCGCAATTTCTACTCAGTCGATATCCGTGCCATCCCAACTCCAAGTGCCTGGGATGTCGGTCGCCGCGCTGCTGAAGCCCTGATCGAGCGCCACACCCAGGAACACGGCGAGTACCCGCGCCGCCTCGGTCTCTCGGTCTGGGGTACGAGCACGATGCGCACGGGCGGCGACGACCTGGCAGAAGCGATGGCTCTTATCGGCGTGCAACCAGTCTGGGACCGCGCCTCGCGCCGGGTCACGGATTTCGAGGTGATTCCACTAACGGCACTCGGTCGTCCGCGGGTCGATGTCACCCTGCGCATATCGGGCTTCTTTCGAGATGCCTTCAGCAACCTGATCGATCTCTTCCAGAGTGCCGTCGAGGCGGTCGAGCGCCAGGACGAATCTCACGAAGACAACCCGCTCAAAGCTCAAGTAGAGAGCGACTGTGCACTCTGGAGCGCTTCGGGCGAGTCGGAAGCCCGTACCCAGAGCCTTTACCGGGTTTTCGGCTCCAAGAGCGGCGCTTACGGGGCCGGGCTTCAGGGCCTGATCGAATCGCAACAGTGGCAGGACGATGCAGATCTAGCCCGCGCCTACCTCAACTGGAGCAGCTACGCCTACACCGGCACCGGCGACGGCATCCCGGCTCCCGAGGCGTTCTCGCGCCGATTGAGTCGTCTGGAGGCGGTACTGCACAACCAGGACAACCGCGAACACGACCTGCTCGACTCCGACGACTACTACCAGTTTCAAGGCGGGATGACAGCGGCAGTCCGCACCCTGAGCGGCAAGCAGCCGATCACCTACTTTGGCGACCACGCCCGGCCCCAGAACCCAAAAGTGCGCACTTTAAACGAAGAAATCGCCAGGGTCTACCGCTCGCGGGTCGTCAATCCCAAGTGGATAGCCGGCATGATGCGCCACGGCTACAAGGGTGCTTTCGAGCTGAGTGCGACGGTCGATTATCTCTTTGCCTACGACGCAACCGCTCACTGCGTCGAAGACTTCATGTACCAGGGTGTAGCCGAAAGTTACTTATTCGATCCGGTTGTTCAGGACTTTATCAGCCGCAAAAACCCCTGGGTACTCAGAGACATGGCAGAACGCCTGCTCGAAGCTAACCAGCGCGGTCTATGGACTGAGGTTTCGATTCAGGTGCTGGAACAGTTGCGCGCCCTGGTACTGAGCGCCGAGGCAATCGTCGAGGAGAGTAATGGTTCGACTCAAATGGATGGTCCTCGCCGGTAAACACTCAGGACTGGCTGAGGTCGAGGATGTAACGCATGACCGCCGTATCCCCTTCAGTGCGCCCGCGCTGTAACGCTTCTGCTAAGACTATTGCAGTCAATCCCGGCAGCACCCGTGATGCGGCAATCGGCTCTAAGTCCGAGATTGCAGGCGAAGGACCATAGAGGAGAATCTGTGCTGTTGCAGTGTCCACCACCCAGTATTCCTGCACGCCGAGTTGGCCATACAGTTTGCGCTTGAGTCCGGTGTCGTCTCCCAATAATGAGGTAGCTGACACTTCGACTGCGAGAGTAGGTGCTGCGGTTTTTGACAGGTCGATAGCACTATTGCCTGCTTCCGGTAGGGATGACTGTGCCAGGTAGTACGCCAGGTCCGGCTGTGCCTCCTGGACCCCTAGCTTGCGCAGTGACGGGTTGGTATAGCCGCTCAGTTGCAACCCCCGGCTAAAAGCGTAAGTGTTGATGATCAAAGCAATCAGGTGGTTGTCTCTGGCATGGGTGGGGCCGACAGGCGACATCTCAACGCGCATCCAACCGTGGTTGTAGTAGAATCTGCCTTTCTCTAAAGCCGGATTACCAGCCAGGCCCATGAAATTGTTCCAGCCAGCCCGCACCCAGGTATCTTGCACAATAGCCGGTGTCTGCATCGACCGGGGCCTCCCTGCGTTGCCTCGTTGATTCCAGCATACCGAGATCCGCTCATCAAGGCCCGCCGGCAAATATCTGACTATCTCTCAAACAGCAACAGCTTCACGGAATAGGGGGCCATTGCCAGGGTGCGCTTGTAGATCGAGATGCTGGAGAGCGATGAGTACTCGGTGCCGCTGGCGTCGATGGTATGCACCCGGATTGTCTTGGACATCAAGATTTCGCGTGTCTGCAGGCTGAGGTCGGCGGTTACGTCAGTTTTGTTGATGAGCATCAGGGCATAACACTGGTTGTCCGGCCGCACGGCGAGAGCCTCGATGAGCGGGTGGGTGCTGGTGGTCGCAAAGACGTGGCCGATGAGATATTTCTGTGCCCATGAAAATAGGGTCGCCGCCGGTCTGAGGCGATAGTCGCCGCCGATCAGGCCGGAAGCTTCGTCGCGCAGGTGCGAGGAGGCGGCCATGTCGATATGGGCGTCGGCAAGATGCTTGAGGACTGAGGCGATCCAGGTGGCACCGACATGGGTGACGTGGCGGCCGCCCCGCGATTGCCAGGGATTTTCGATGTTGTACTCGGCAAGCAACAGCGGCACCCGGCGGTTGGGGATGAATCGCCGAATGAGTGCCTGCATCGTCTTGACCCGCGAATAGTAGTCGGGAGTCGAAGCCATCAGCTTCTCGGTCGTCTCGAAAAGATTGGTCGGCAGGTAATCTGACCAGCAGATGAAATCGACGTTGAACTTGCAGCTCTGCAAAAAAGACCGCAACAACTCTGTGTCAAAAGTTGAGAGGCTCGGACCCCCGACTTGAATCGACGGGTCGCGCAGACGCATAACCGTGGAAGTGATATTGAAGATTTTCCAGAGTTCTTCAAGCCTGCCCGCTCGCCGGTAGCGGGACTCGATGCCGGCAAGCGGCTCCCAGTAAACGACCTTTTGTTTGAGTTGCAGGTTGACGATGCGCACCAGGTTGGCGCAGAAGCGGGCGTAGTTTCGATATTCCTGGGGGGCCAGTAGCCGGTCGCGGTCCTGCTGCATCCACGAGGGCCAACCTGGAATCGCAATCACGACGCGGGACTTCGCGAAGCGCCGGGTATCGATTGCCTCGCGCACAGCCGACTCATCCCAGGAGCGGCTGAAGGAGTCGGCCAGCAAATTGGTCAGGTGGGGCGAATGGATCCGGAAGACGCCCAGGTCGAGCTTGCGCAGGCGGTCGTGCAGCAGGCTGTCGGCGGCGGCTCGCTGACTGAAAGTCTTGTAATCGTTGGAGCCAAATAGATAGGGTGTCGTTTCGGAAATCGGCTTTTCCCAATCGACGTCGATCTCCGAGGTAACAGATGAACTCACTGAATTATGTATTGGTGTTTTGAGTTCGTTTGACATAGGGCAGAGGAGTTTATGAATGAATTCGACCGACTGCCCAGCAATCGAAACACCCCACCCATTGAAGTTTCCCTTCCGAGTCCTGGGAACCATCGTGCCCTCCAGGGTTTTATTGCAATGGCCGGACCGGATCCCCTTTTCTTGGTACAGTAGCTAGCTGGTGGTCAGAAGGAACGGCATCGGTGTTGAGGCGTGCGCTTATCGCAATGATGATCCTGGCCCTGGGAGCCTGTGCCCAGGCCCCGGAGAACAACCGACCAGTCGTGGGCGTGTCGCTGTTGACCCGCCAGGACGCTTTTTACCGCGAGCTAGAACGCGGGCTGCGCGAGGAGGCGGCAAAACAGGAGCTGACTTTGCGCCTCGATGCGGGTGAATTTGACCTGGCCCGCCAGCAAGGGCAACTCGAAAACTACACCGTTCAGAAAGTGGCGGCGATTGTCGTCTGTCCGACCGATTCCCAGGGCATCGGACCCGCTATCGAGCGGGCCAACCAGGCGAAGATCCCGGTCTTTACCGCCGATATTCGTGCGCGCGATGCCCAGGTCGTCTCCCACATCGCCTCGGACAACGTAGCAGGCGGACGGCTCGCGGGCGAATTCATCATCCGCCAGTTGGGCGGCAAGGGTAGTGTTGCGATTATCAACCAGCCCTACATCCAATCGGTCATCGAGCGGGTGGAAGGCTTTGAAGCGGCACTCAAGAAAGCTCCAAATATCCAGATCGTGGCCCGTCTCAATGGGGATGGCGTGCGTGACCGCTCGCTGAAGGCGACCGAGGACCTGTTGCAGTCGCGACCCCGCCTCGATGCCGTCTTTGCCATCAACGACGAGTCGGCTTTCGGGGCAGTGTCGGCTATCGAAGCGGCCGGGCGCAAAGGGATTATCGTGGTCGGCTACGACGCTTCTCAGGAGGCCCGTGAACAGATAGCGCGCAACGGTCCGCTCAAGGCCGACGTCGCCCAGGACCCTTACCGCATCGGCACCGAGACCATCAGAGCCGTCGCCCGCCACCTCAAAGGCGAGCCGGTGCAGGCACTCATCCCCGTACCGGTCACCCTGGTCGAGTCGGTGAAACCGTGAGTCTCCTTGCCATCCGCGAGATTACCCGCCGCTTTGGAGCGCAGACGGTGCTCGACCGCATCGACCTCACGATTGAGCCCGGTGAAGTGCACGCCATCGTCGGTGAGAACGGCGCGGGCAAATCAACCTTGATGAAGATCCTGAGCGGTGCCCTTACACCCGACGCGGGCGAGATTCGCTGGGAGGGAATCCCGGTGCGCTTAGCCAGTCCCCAGGCGGCACGAGCGCGGGGTATCGCGATGATCCATCAAGAACTGGCCCTCGTACCGGGGCTATCGGTGGCGGAGAATATCTGCCTTGGGGAAGTCCAGCCCTGGTGGCGGCGGGTCGATTACCGGCAACTGGAAGCGACCGCCCGCACCGTGCTTGAACGGCTCGGCCAGTCTATCGACCCGAGCCTGCCGGTTAGCCTTCTGAACCTGCCGCAGCAGCAGATGGTCGAGACCGCCCGTGCTCTACGGGAGCGTTCGCGCCTGCTGATTCTTGACGAGCCGACCGCCGCTCTGACGGCTCAGCAGACCGAGCAGCTCTTTGCCGTATTGCGCCGTATCTGTGCTGAGGGGACGGCGATTCTCTATATCTCGCACCGCCTCGAAGAAATTTTTGCGCTCTGCCACCGGGTAACCGTCCTGCGCAACGGTCGGCGCGTACACACTGCCCCGGTTGCCGACTTGAACATGGCTGAGGTCGTCCGCCACATGGTCGGCCACAGCCTCGAAGTGACCAGCCACAGGAGCCCGCGCCGTACTGCCACACCACTGCTTTCAGTCGCGGGTCTCCACTCAGGACCGCTTCGCGACATCACGCTTGACCTGCACGGCGGGGAAATTGTCGGCCTAGTCGGTCTCGCTGGTGCCGGTCGGTCCCGCCTGGTGCGCGCCCTTTTTGGGGCGCAGCCCATCGAAGCGGGTGAAATCCGCCTGGAGGGTAAAGCGGTCAGGTTGCCATCGCCCCAGGCGGCCATTGCCCTCGGCATCGGATTACTCGGTGAAGACCGCAAACGCCACAGCCTGATTCCTGAGCGGGCCGTGCGCGAAAATATCGCCCTCGGTAGCCTCGCGCTGCGCTCGCGGTGGGGTGTCATCTTCAGTGCCGCAGAGCAGATGGCCTGTCAACAACTCTCACAGCAATTACGCCTCAAGACCCGCACCCAGGAAAGCGCCATCCGTACCCTCAGCGGCGGCAACCAGCAAAAGGCGCTATTGGGTCGCTGGCTGCTTGCCGGGTGCCGGGTATTGCTGCTCGACGAGCCGACGCGCGGGGTCGATATCGAGGCGAAAGCCGAAATCTATCAACTGATTCGCGTCCTGGCCGCCCAGGGTACCGCCATCCTGGTCGTCTCCTCGGACCTTCCCGAACTCACCCAGCTGGCCGACCGCCTGCTCATCCTGCACAGTGGGCGCATCGTCTCAGAGCAAAAACCGCCCTACGAGACGGCTTCGCTCCTGGCACAGGCGATGGGATTACCCGTCGATTGACAATCCTCAACTGACTCTTCCCTATAGAATCTTCAAGCACAAATGGACCCGGCATGACCGACGTTACCCCCAAAACCCAGAACCCGGTTGCGGCTCCACCGAGTGCTGTACGGGAATGGTTTGCCCGCCAGACGACCTATGGTCCGGCAATCGCCGTCCTGGTCGAACTGGTTGTCTTCAGTGCGATTGCACCCGGATTTTTGAGTCTCGATAACCTGATCAATATTTCGCTTCAGACTGCCATCACCGGTATTCTTGCCGTCGGCATGACCCTGGTCATCCTGACAGGCGGCATCGACCTCTCGGTAGGCTCGGTGGTGGCGCTCTCGGGGGTGAGTGCTGCTCTAGTCGCCCAGTCCGGCGGTCCCGGTCTGCCAGTCGCGCTGATTGTCGGTAGCCTGGTCGGCACCCTCACCGGCGTACTGGTCGCGTACTTTCGGGTGGCTCCTTTCGTCGTCACCCTGGCCGGGCTCACGATCGCGCGCGGCATTGCCTTTTTGCTCACCGGCGGGCGCTCGGTGGGAAGCCTGCCTAAGGACTTCACGGTCTGGGGACAGGCGGTGATCGGCATCGTGCCGCTGCCGGTGATCGTCATGCTGGTGGTCGTTGCCCTCGGCTACTTTTTGCTGACCCGCACGGTCTTCGGCCGCCAGATCTACGCGGTCGGCGGCAATGCCGAGGCGAGCTGGCTGGCCGGGGTGCCGGTGCGGGGAGTGCAGCTCGCAGTCTACGGCATCAATGGCTTTCTCGCGGGACTGGCCGGGGCGGTGCTTGCCGCCCGTCTTGGTGCGGGCATCCCCAATAGCGGCCAGAACTATGAACTCGACGTGATTGCCGCCGTCGTCGTCGGCGGCACCAGTCTCAGCGGTGGTCGGGGAGGAGTGCTCGGCAGCCTGCTCGGCGCACTCTTTATCGGCACCCTCAACAACGGCCTGAACCTGAGCGGGGTCGATCCGTATTTACAGAAGATTGTGCTCGGAGTCGTTATCCTGGCAGCAGTGCTCATCGACAGTGCGGGGCGCAAACGTCATTGACCGCTCAAAGCTTCCTCCGTTCTCTCCCATTTTCAAAGTCCCTTGAGCCTTACGGCGGCGTCCTCGCGGCTGTCGCCGGTGGAGCCGGACTGGGGCTTGCCACGCAACCGGTCGGCTGGTGGTGGCTTGCCTGGGTGTCGCTTGTACCGCTCTGGGTGCACCTGGCGCGTGTTGAGCGGACGCGGGCCTTCTGGCTCGGGATGCTCTTCGGCATGGTCTACCACGGCACTCTGCTGCGCTGGCTCTTGGGCATGCATCCGCTCACCTGGATGGGCATTCCCTGGTGGCCGAGCCTCGGCATTGCGATTGGCCTGTGGCTACTGGTGAGCGCTACCCAGGCCTGGGTGATCGGAGCCTGGGCCTCGCTACTTAAGCGTTCTCGCCTTGCAGGTTTTACACGGGTACTCTACGCAGTCGGGGTCTGGGTGGGCCTGCACTGGATCTGGGGTCAGGGGGAAACAGCCTTTCCCTGGGGCGATATCGCCCAGACGCAAGTCCCAGATCTCTGGGCGCTCCAGGTCGTTGGCCTCGGCGGTTCTGCCCTCCTCACCGGGCTTATCGTCGCAGTGAATGGCCTGATTGCTGAGACCTGGTGTACGGGTAAGCGCCGTTATGGGGTGACAGCCGCCCTGCTGCTGGTTGCTGTACACACCTGGGGATTTGCCCGCGCCAACACAGCGATTCCGGCCGGTCCCGCTCTGCGCGTCGGGGTGATCCAGGGCAACATCGCTCAGAACCGCAAATGGTCTCCTACCGGCCTGACCGAGGCGACCGTCACCTACCTGCGCGGCTACCAGAATCTCGCCGCCCGCAAAGCCGAGGTGGTGCTGATTCCCGAGACGGCCATTCCCTATACCTGGTCGCGGGTACCGGAAGTAGACAACGTTTTCGTGCAGCAGATCCGCCTGCTGAAGGTGCCTTTTATTATCGGCAGCTTCGATGCGAAAGCGGACGGCGGGTTGAGCACGGCCCTATTTGCCCTCGATAGCGAAGCGCGCACAGTCGGCTCCTTCGACAAGCAGCACCTGGTACCGCTCGGAGAACAGATCCCGCTCAAGCCGCTCATCGGCTGGCTTGTCCGCAAACTCTCGCCCCTCAAGCGCGACTTGATCCCTGGTCCACTTGAGCAGCGCTTCGAGACCCCGGTGGGCCTGCTTGCCGGCGGCATCTGCTTTGACTCGGCATTCGGTGAGGGCTTCCGCTACCAGGTCGCACGCGGAGCACGTCTCCTGGTTACCGCTACTAACGACGCCTGGTTCGGACCGGCAATGGCCCCTGAACACCATGCTCTCGATACTCTCCGGGCCGTTGAAACTGAGCGTTTCATGGTTCGGGCCTCCAACAACGGTACCTCTGGGGTAATCGACCCGCGCGGTCGCACGGTGCTATTGACCGGCTGGAACGAATACGCCGAATTCATCGCCCCGGTGAACCTGCTTGAAAGCCGGACGCTCTACGTCCAATGGGGAGACTGGGTACCCCCGGTGACTGCCCTGATGGCTTTGCTGTGTCTATTGGGTCGGCGGCCCGCGACGCGCAACTAGAGAGCACCACTCGAACTCAACCTGCAGACAGGTTTTCAGGATGAAGGCAGGTTTTACGATCGAGCAGTCTGGTGAACACTGCTCGTCGAGATCTAAGTGAATATTAATAGACGCGATTTGCTGAAGACAGCCTCGATATCGGGCCTCGCCGCCGGTCTTGCCGGGTCGGAAGCTTTATTCAGCCCCCTATTGGCCGCAGACGCCCCCAAAAGTAGCGAGATGTTGTACCGGACTCTGGGACGCACCGGCGAAAAAATCTCGGCTATTGGCCTTGGCGGGTTTCATATCGGTAAACAGCCGGAGGAGCAGCAAAGTATTCGGCTCATCCACAGTGCAATCGACCGCGGCATTACTTTCATGGACAACTGCTGGGACTACAACGGCGGGGCGAGCGAAGTGAGGATGGGTAAAGCACTCCAGGGCGGCTACCGTCAGAAAGTTTTCTTGATGACCAAAATCGACGGCCGCACGCGAGAATCCGCCGCCCGCCAGATCGATGAGTCACTCAAACGCTTGCAGACAGACCGCGTGGACCTGATGCAGGTGCACGAAGTGATTCGGCTCGAAGACCCGGACCGCATCTTCGCACCGGGCGGCACGATGGAG
This sequence comes from Gloeobacteraceae cyanobacterium SOY_34_metabat_159, assembly GCA_031399965.1. Lineage (GTDB taxonomy): Bacteria > Cyanobacteriota > Cyanobacteriia > Gloeobacterales > Gloeobacteraceae > JANNPH01. The sequence continues at coordinate 10,875 of JANNPH010000113.1, forward strand.
GCTGTCCAGGCAGCCCAAAAAGCAGGCAAGATCCGCTATATCGGCTTTACCGGACACAAAGATCCGCAAGTTCACCTGCGCCTGTTGCAGATGGCCGCTGAGCGTCAGTTTCGCTTCGACGCCGTGCAGATGCCACTGAACGTGATGGATGCTCACTTCCGCAGTTTCGAGCGCGAGGTGTTGCCCGTGCTGGTGAAGGCGGAAATCGGGGTGCTCGGCATGAAGTCGATGGGTGACCCTTTTATCTTGAAGAGCAACACCGTTAAACCGATCGAGTGCCTGCACTACGCGCTGAACCTGCCGACCTCGACAGTAATTACCGGCATCGACAGCCCCCAAATTCTCGACCAGGCCCTAGAAGCCGTGCGCACCTTCAAGCCGATGGACAAAGCACAGGTGGCCGCCCTGCTCGAACGCACCCGCGAGGCCGCAGCAAGAGGGCAGTACGAACTCTACAAGACTGCCGACCGCTTTGACAGTACCGCCAAGAACCCGCAGTGGCTGGGCTAGTTTTAGCGTGACTCATCTAGAAGCCGCTCTGTGCTCAATTTGTAGTGGAGGTAGACGACCGTTTAGCGCCATCGTCGCCAGGATAGCCAGTGTAGTCAGGTCCCAGGAGCAGCAGTTCTGACCAGATCAGGTGCCGTAACAGGCGACGGATTTCTTCAAGACCCGCTCACTTCGACCACCTCACCTGCAGAAATAGTGCTCAGCACATTTTGAATATCGGGGATTAGCGGAATTAAGTCAGGCAGCCGATTGCTCGGCGCAACAAGAACAACGACTGCAACGTCAGCTTGCTGCAAATTTTGCTGATACCGCAAATTCTGATCAGTTGTCAGAAAAACTGTGAAGTCTGCTTGTGTCATCAGTTGCAATAATTCACCGTTCTTCTTTCCTGACCACCCCATCTCTGCAACCGTTCGTACCTCATAGTCGCTGAGTTCACGTTTTAGGGGCAGTGGAACACATTCATCCAGCAGGATGAGCATCAGCAGTCAGCATTTCTTTTGCCAATTCAAGAACGGCTATGGCTTGCTCATGCTTGACACTTGGAAAATGATCTAGAAATTGATCTAGCGGATCGCCCGCTTCGAGGTAATCGAGTAGAGTCCTGATTGGCACACGAGTGCCTGTGAAAACCGGGGTTCCTCCCAAGATGTCAGGATCACTCTGTACAACACGTACTGTAGATGTCATGGCAAAATCTTCCGCACTGCAGCTTTTCTGAGCCTAACCCACATAACCACCAAACCCCTGGTGAAAAACGCGGTTACCTCCCACTGGCATGAAAACGTCGCAGTGTGTACCTGAAAGCCGATAGGCAGAGCGCAAGTGACCGCCCTGCTCGAACGCACCCGCGAGGCCGCATCAAAAGGGCAGTACGAACTCTACAAGACCGCCAACCAGCAATCGTTATACTGCGTTCCTACTCGACTCGGCTCGACTTTTCTAAGCTGAAGACTTACGCAAATAACAACCGGCCTCTAGGTTCTGGGATGGGTCGCCCCAGCTCTTGTGCGGTTTCAAGCCATTCTTGAATCACGACTTCGGCATTTTGCACAGCTTCTTGATAAGTTCCACCATCTGCTGCACAGCCGGACAGTTCGGGTACTTCGACGATGAAGGCTTGATCGACCTCGCTCCAGTAGATAATCAGTTCGTACTTAATCTTCATCTTGGCCTCCGAGTTGATACTTCACAATCACGTCACGAACTTGTTTTACCTGGTACGCCTTGGCTTTTCCTTGCTTGGGCTGGAGATTCAAAATCTCTTCGATGTCCTCTTGGGAGAAGATATGATGACTACCGCGTGTTCGCTCGTCGAAACCAAGGGCACAGAGTAGTCGACACAGCGGCTCGAATAGGAATGTTAGCGTCGGAGGCCCCCAGCAAGATTTTGACCAGTAGCTTATCGTGCTGACTCATCTCCCCTCTTCCTGTCTATTTCTAACGCTCCTCTTCCAAGCTTCCTACATCTTTCCGACGATGGAATACCTGACTCCATTGCCGGCGCTCATGCCTGTTGGCAATACTGTCGGTGATACCCAGCTCGACGAGCAGGTCCATAGTCGAGTGAGCTCGGCCCTCGGAAGGCTCAGAGTCAGGTGCTCACTACGAGTATTGTTCAACTGGGGGTTGTTGGGACAACGACCCTGGGGCAGTCCGTAAACATGCTTCGTGGTCTGTGGCCGGCGTGCCGGTTGCAGTGGGCCTGAAAGCTACAGGCCTCAGGCCCATAGTTGTTTACTTCAAATCGGCCCGAAAAGGCTTCGCTACGGGGTTGACTGGATAATTGTTTCACGATTTCTGTTAGTTACGGTTGCTACAGAATTGCCAGAATTATTGTCAGGTCATATTTGATACAAAACCGAAAATTTGTGATGCGTTAAGGTAGACCGCTAGTAGGGAAGGTAAAACCTGTCCAAGCGGCTGCCTTGCTGTCACCCCATGCTTTTGGCCGTCTACCTTTTCTACATTCGTACATGCAGCTTTTTCTCGATTGTCGAGGCTGGCGTGGCATTTCGAGTTGCGTTTTTGAGCGATTGGGGGTGCGAATGATCGCCGGGGCAAATCTTGTCGCGGACGATTTTCGCTTAGCAACTGAGTACAGATATGTGAGGTGTGGAAGATGGTGAGGAGTGAACAAGTATTTGGGAAGCGGCATCACTACCGGCAGGGCTTTTTGCTTGCCTGGTCGCTATCACTTTTTTGGGCGATGCCGGCACCGGCCGCACCGCCCACACCCAGCGTGGTCGTGGCGCGTTCTGCTCCCGAACTGGCGCGGGCACAGGACCTGTTGCGTGAGGCGAGCGAGGCGCACGCAGCCGATTTGAACTTCATACCGGCCGCGTGGAACTGGACCCAGCCCGTGACTACCCGCGTGGGACAGGTAGCCCCACCGGCAGCACCAGCAACGACAGCCCAGGCACCAGCCCCTGCCGACGATGGCGACACTTTCTTGGACGAAGTATCCGTGACCGCCACGCGCCGCCCGACCCGCGCCCGCGACTCAACCCAGTCGGTCAACGTCGTCAAGCGCGAAGATTTTCAGGCCCAAGGAGCAGTGACGGTTTCAGACGCACTGTTGCTGATTCCCGGTTTCAACAACTCCACCCCGGCCCTGGGGGGCCAGAGCAACCTGAGTGCCAACTTCCTGCGCGGTTTTGGCGACACGCAGTACGTCGTACTCAGAGACGGTGTGCGCCTCGGGTCTCCTTTTAATGGACGCTCGGATGTCTCGGCCACGGTGCTCGACGACCTGGAGCGCATCGAGGTGATTACCGGCGGCTCGACCCTGCGCTATGGCTCCGGTTCGGTCGGCGGCGTCATCAACCTGATTACCGAGACCCCGAAAGGTCCGCCTAAATTCAGCTTTTCTTACGAGCACGGCAGTTATTCGTTCAACCGCTTCGTCGGTAAATATGCGGGCGGCGACGACGTTTTTGCCTATAACTTCATCTTCACAGGCATCGCCGCCGGCAACGAGTATCCCTTCGGCTTCACACTGCCGACCACACCCCAGTTCTACGGACCGGACGATTTCACCAACAACCCCGACTGTGCTCCCGACTCGGCCGAGTGCGCCAACGGCGGTTTTCCGGACCAGTTTCCGCTCTATGGCTACTTGAAGCCCGAGGTCGGCCCGCCCCTGCGCGTGCAGGGCATCAACTACCTGTCCCACGTCGGCAATGACAACTATCTCGCCAAGCTCGTCTTCAAGCCGCTCCCCGATAACCGGATCACCCTGCGTCTCAACCAGCACAACGTGCGCATCGGTGACCGCAGCCCCGGTTATTACGACTACAACATCTGCGGCTTTTTCTCAGGGCCGACCCCCTCGACCAACGGGGTCTTCGACTTCTCGCGCTTTGTACCGGTCGATAGGCAGGGCCGCGAACGAGATTGCCCCGTCCAGACCTATCTGCCCGTTACGGCCAGTTCCAACCTGGTCCCCATCCCCTTTGCCTACAACGCCAGTTACGACGGCCGCACCACTTTTCCGCCCGGCCAGAGCTATCCGGCGGCCGAGTCGGCCCAGGGAGACGACTCGTTTTTCCGCCAGCGCAGCACCAGCGAGACCGAAGTCTCCCTCACCTGGGACTACGACATCTCGGCCACTTCCTCGCTCAATAGCTACCTCTCCTACTTCCGGACGGCCCTCGACTTCTTCCGGCCCGGCCTCTACTTCTACAACTCAAACGTGTTGGGCGGTATCGCAGCGAATGGCCCGACCGCGAGCGGTGTCGGTGAGCAGGCAATCGGTCCTGTCCTGCGGCCTTTTGTAGACGGCAAGCGCATCGAGGCCCAGAGCGCCTACAACGTGCAAATCTCCCCCGGACAGATCCTCAGCACCGGCATCAACTTCGTTCAGGACCGACTCTACGTTCAAAATCGAAACGGCAGCTTCCAGGAATTTGCCACCAGCCGCAGTTCGCTATTTATCGTAGATGACATCAGCTTCAGCGACCTCTTAAAAGCCAACCTCGGTCTGCGCTACACCTACAGCGACCAGTTCGGTCAGATTCTCACACCGGCTATCGGCGCCCGGCTCAACCTGACCGACAACCTCTCGATTCGCAGCAACTATTCCCAGGTCTTCAACTCCGCGAGCCTGCTCAACCTCAACGTCACCACCGGTACCTACGGCCAGAATACGGGCCTCCCCAACCCCAACCTCAAACCCGAAACCGGCATCACCTACGACATCGGCCTCGACTGGAGCCCGGCCCGCAACTTCGGTGTGAAGGTCACCTACTTCAATACCTACCTCGACAACATTTTCCAGAACCGCTCCTTCGTCAACCCCGATTTTGCACCCGGCAACGGCGAGCCTTTCTTGAGAACCCAGACCATCAACCTCGGTAGCCGCCGGGGTAGCGGTATCGAATTTTCTGCCGACTGGCAACTTACTGAGCAGTGGCGAATCCGGACCGTCTGGACGAACGTCGATGCACGCCCTTACGGCAGCTACATAGACGACATCAACAGCTCCACTTATCCGTTTTTCAAAGAATATCAAGACTACAACCTGCCCTACAACAGCGTCGTTGCTGCCCTCACTTATGCCAACCGGGGCCTGACTGCGACCCTTTTGGGACGATTCGACGACGGCAAATTCCGCTTCCGTGGAGACCAGAGTACGCGGGTACCGTCCTGGTTTACCCTCGACCTCAACGTGGCCATCCCGATTACACCGGCCTTTACGCTCACCGGGAGCGTCTTCAACCTCACCGATACCCAGTACGAATATCTAGACGCCAACCCGGCACCCGGCACCACCTTCCGGGTCGGCGGGCGCGTCGAAATCGGCGGGTAAGACCGCCAAAGTTGTTGGTCTCAAATGCTCTCGCGGCTACCTGTTCAGGGGGCCGCGATTTTTCTGTGGAGAACTACAAAAACCGTCCTCCAATGACAGGCGAGATCGCTCCCAGGGCTCAGAGGGTTGGCGTGTCTACCCGTTAAAGTAAACTGTAATCAACTTTACTGTTCCAAATTTATGAGCAACAAGTCCTGGGTTCCGATCGCAATCGGCGTCGCCGTCCTCGTCGTGCTGCTCGGCGGCGGTCTATTTTTAATAACGGCGGGTAAAAATATCGGCCAGTTCTTCTTCGGTAGGGGCTATGCCGAGGGCGAGTTGAAAGACTACGTCGCCACCGTCCTCAAGCAGGAAGTGAACGGAGCTACTTGTCAGAACATCGACACCGACAACAACGGCTACGTCTCCTGTGACTACACGGTGGTCGGCTCGACCGCAGTCACCCGTTCGCTCGAATGTGCGGCCTGGGGTCTCAACGGCTTTCTCAACCGGGGCTGCAAGGCGCGCCTGCCGAACTTCACAGACGGCCAGGGCAGCTGACGGCACTCCGGCAGCAAGCCGGCCTGCCACAGCTTGCCGCGCTATAGTGTCGGCAATCCATTTGCAAAAAGACCAGAAGTCGAATGAAGCGCACCTCTGATGGGTTGCTGTTCGCAGTGGACTTGCTCGGCACATTTGTCTTTGCCGTCGAAGGTGCGCTCATTGCCGTTGCAGGCAATCTCGACTTTTTGGGTGTTCTGGTCCTGTCTTTCGTCACCGCGTCGGGCGGCGGCATTATTCGGGATCTGTTAATCGGCGCAGTGCCGCCCACCTCAATTCGCGACCGACGCTACGCACTGGCTGCCTTTGCCGGTGCTGTCCTCGTCATCTTTTTGTACCAGTTTGTCCGGCAGGTGCCGACGTCACTGATCATCGGTCTCGATGCGGCCGGATTGGGATTGTTCGCTGTTGCAGGCACGGCCAAGGCGCTCGACTACGAAATCGATCCGTTCATAGCGGTGTTGCTAGGCACGATTACCGGTGTCGGCGGCGGGACTGTACGCGATATCTTGCTCGCCCGGATTCCAGCCGTCCTCCAGGTTGATGTGTACGCAGTGGCTGCACTGGCGGGAGCGGCGGTAATGGTTCTCGGTATCAAGGCGGGGATGCCCCGCAGTACAATGATGGTCTCGGGCGGTATCGTTTGCTTCCTGCTGCGCATCGTCAGTGTCTGGCAACACTGGAACTTGCCAAAAGTACTGGTTTCTCAAGTTTCGTAGAATTTCCCGGCTCTTTATCGGGCCACGCACCGTCTATTCGGATTGCGGTTGTCTTTGCCTATAGAGGTTGTACGTGGGATAGCGCTGTACGCTCGTATTACAGGGGTAGTGCAGTCCAGGCGTATATTCAGCTGGTCTATCCTGGTCAATCTGCGCTCGATCTATAGCTTTTGGAGATTCTATGTTCAGGCTCAACATCTTGTTCTGGAGTGCTGCGCTTGCAGCGGTGCTGGCGGTGCCTGCGGTCGCCAGCGCACCGATTCCGCTAAACGAGTATCAAGATCTCGACAACAAAGCACTTACCCTTGAACAGTTGCGCAACAAGGTGACGGTGCTCATCGTCGCCAACCGCGCCACCGCCGATGCGGCGACTGCAGTCGGCGACCAGATCCGGCTCGACTTGAGCGGTGAACCGCGCTTACTGTACGTCGCGGTCCTTAATTTGCGAGACATCCCCAGCTTTGCCCGTGGTCTGGCCATAGGGCTGATTAGAGATCAGGCCCGGACGGCCGAAGCTTCCCTGCAGGCCCGCTTTACCCAGACCAACAAAGATCCGGAAAAAGCGAGCCCTAAGCCGCCCCTACTAGTCCCTGACTGGAACGGTAGCCTGGCGCTCAAACTCTGGCAGGAAAGCCCCCTGGCTGAATTTGCCGTGTTCAAAGACGACTCCCGACGCGCCGGGCGCTACGAGCGCGAGAAAGTGCAGCGCGTTCAGCAACAACTCGAAAATCGCGTCCACGTCTTCGTCCTCGACGCCCAGGGGCAGGTACAGGCTCATTACCTGGATGCCGGGGCCGCGAGCCTCACGACCGCCAAAGTGCGCGCCTTGCTGAAAGAGAGCCGCGCTCAGCTCTGAGTGACAGCAGGCAAAAGTCAATGCGGCGATGGCCCGTCTATCGGCTCAGGGACGGCGATTGGTTGCGTCTGGGCTGAATTTGAAGATAATGCTTACCATACAGAGTATGGCAACGTTAGGAGAGCTTATGAGCGTGACCGCCTACGATTGGCGCAAAGTAGTCGAGGAGACGAAAATCGGGGACCTGGTTAAAGCCGGCGACTCGGTCAATTTTTTGGACATGGCCCGTAGCCTCTCGAAGTCCAGTGTCTGGAGCATCCGCTACGAAAGCTTGAGCACCCTCGGCCCCCCCACCGGCGGCGAATTGCGGTTTCTCGGCGGCACCGGCGGTGGAGCTACAGTCGAGGCCCAGGCGCAGATTCAACTTGGCATCACCACGGTTGCGCCGTCGGCCATCTTCGAACTGTTCCCCAATAGCGGCGAAGACGGTTTACAGGTCGTACTGCGCGCCGCCTATAAGCAGGTGCTCGGCAACACCTACGTGATGGAGAGTGAAAAACCGACCGATTCTGAATCGTTGCTGCGCAATGGCTCGATCAGTGTGCGCGAATTTGTGCGGCGGCTGACCAAAAGCGACCTCTACAAATCGCGCTTCTTTCATTCCACCTCCAACAATCGCTTCATCGAGCTCAATTTCAAACACCTGCTCGGGCGCGCTCCTTACGATCAAGGCGAGATCCAGGAGCACTTCAGCCGCTACCACAAGTCAGGCTACGAGGTCGAAGTCGATTCCTACATCGATAGCGACGAGTATCGGACTGTTTTCGGTGAAAATATCGTCCCCTACTTCCGTGGCTTTAAATACCAATCGACTCAGTCGGCAGCAGCCTTCCCGCGCCTGCTCAAGCTCTATCAGGGCGATGCCGGCAGCGATACCGACCGCAATCGCAGTGGTCAGCGCACCCGCGTCGAAACCGGTGACCTGAACGTCTCCGGCCGATTCAGCAAGCCGCTCTAGGTACCCGTAGGTCGCGGTCGTCAAATAGCGGCGACCGCGACCGTTTCCAAACAGTTTTATTTTGAATAATCGAAACCGCTCCGGTTTGAGGACTTGACCACTGCTGCTAAAGTAAGTAGTTGAATAGTCTACGGACCGGAGAAATATGGTGCCGCTTACAGGAAAAGAACTTCTACAAGTCATCAAGCAGAACGCGGGGAAAAGCGCAAAACAATTAGCCGAGGTTGCGGGCTACACGACTACAACCAAGACCGGGCAACAACGCGTCAAGATGCTCGCTTTTCAAAGTGCTATCCTCAAAGCCAACAGCATCTCCTTCGGCGGCGAAGAAGAAAAAGAGCTTAACGGCGTGCGCGGTGGCCGCAAAGCAAGTTTCCGCATTCAGGTCCAGCAAAACGGCAACCTGCTGATCGGGGCCGCCTACACCCGACAGATGGCCCTGCAACCCGGCATCGAATTTGAAATTCAAATCGGCCGCAAGCATATCAAACTCGTTCAAGTCGGAGCCGAATCCGCACCCGATTAAGCCCCAGATCCCAATAATCGCGGACTTGCCGTTGCGGTGCGCCCAGATTGAAAAGCCATGTTACGATTGTCGAACCGCAGCGAACATAATGTAACGAGGCTTCACACGATGACAGCATTGGCACTGGTGGCAGCTTTACCTGCCGGATGGGAATGGGCCGGTCCTCTGGTTGACCTGTTGCCGATCATTCCGATTTTGTTTTTTCTGCTGGCTTTCGTTTGGCAGGCTGCTGTCGGCTTTAAATAACCCATTTCGAGGTTGCGGGGACGACTGTCTGTTCCTGCTCATCACTTGAGGCACGCCGGGGGCGTGCCTTTTATTTTGGACGTTCGCCGCGCTGCCAGCGCTGATCGTCGTCCGAATCCTTGAGCACCACCAAATATTCGCCACCCAGGCCCGGTCCGATGCAGCGCACTTTGTCGCCGCGCCGTGGACGCTCCAGGACCCAGGGTGGACAGGTCACCGTCAACGATTGCCGGTCAAGCTGGACCCGTCCGGTCAGACCCGTGCCGCTCAGGGGTACAAACGCAGAGGTGACCGTGCCGACTCCACTCTGCCGGTCGGCGCTCTTCAGGCTGACGATGAGCAAGGTCGCGGCAGCCAGGCTCATCGCGAGGGCGCTCAGTACAATCGTCAGGTGAGCAGCGGGCGTATTGGGCGGGTGAGCGTACCGGCGGCCATAGTCGATTTGCAAGCTGAGGGCACTGAGGCCCAGCGCGCTCAGGCTCGTACCCATCCAGAGCAGCAATGGCCGGTTGAGGCGCGGGGTCGCAAAGGCGACCACTGCCAAAAGAGCTACCCCAATCAGGAAAGCGCCCAGGTAGAGGGTGTCTGTCGGCATCGATTGTTGTACCCAGAACTTAGTCTGAGAGTGCCCGCCAAAGAGCGATCACAGGTCAGTGGACCATCGATTCGCCCAGGTAGCTGCGCCGGACTGCCTCAGAATTCAACAGTTCGCCCGCGATACCCTCGGTGGCGATACGCCCGTTCTCCAGCACGTAGCCGCGGTCGGCAAGCTTGAGGGCCTGCAGAGCGTTTTGCTCGACCAGCAGCACCATCACGCCCTGGTCGCGGATGCGGGCAATGATCTGAAAGATATTTTGAACGATGAGCGGTGCCAGGCCCATGCTCGGTTCGTCGAGGACCAGCAGTTTCGGTTTTGAGAGCAACGCCCGGCCAATGGCCAGCATCTGCTGCTCGCCCCCTGAGAGGGTGCCGGCCCGCTGGCCCTGACGCTGTCCGAGAATTGGAAATAATTCGAGCACTTCTTTGAGGTCACTATCGATGCGGTCGCGGCGGGTGTAAGCGCCCATCTCCAGGTTTTCAAGCACCGTGAGCTTTGAGAAGATGCGCCGTCCTTCCGGCACCTGCACAAGCCCCGTGCGCACAATCTGGTCGGCCGGAAGGAGGTCAAGCCGTACACCGCCCAGGCTGATTTCACCCTGGCTCGGCCGGATAAGCCCTGAGATCGTGCGCAGCAGCGTCGATTTACCGGCCCCATTCGGACCGATCACAGTCACCAGCTCGCCGGGAGCCACTCGCACCTCGACTGCGTGCAAGACTTCGACCGGTCCGTAGCCGGCGCTGAGACCCCGAACCGTGAGACCGGCCTGCGCGACTGCACTCATGACACCCCTGAATTTCGTGTGTCCCTATCATGCCCTAAGGCAAAGCCCGTGTTCTGTACAGAACACGGGCTTCGCGCGAATCAGGTTGTGGGGGAACGGGCTACATCATGCCGCCCATACCGCCCATACCGCCCATGCCACCCATGCCGCCCATGCCGCCCATGTCGGGGGCACCGCCGCCTTTTTTCTTCTCAGGCTTTTCGACGATGAGCACCTCGGTGGTGAGCACCATCGCGGCGATCGACGCGGCATTTTGCAGTGCCGAGCGGACGACCTTGGCGGGGTCCGCGACACCGGCTGCGAGCATATCGACGTATTCGCCCTTGAGCGCGTCGAAGCCAAAGTGAACGTCCTCTTGTTCGCGCACTTTCTGGGCAACGACCGAGCCTTCGAGGCCGGCGTTGTCGGCGATCTGGCGCAGGGGCGCTTCGAGCGCACGGCCAACCAGGTCAGCCCCGGTCTTTTCATCGTCACCGAGGGTCGCTTTGATGCTGGCAATCAGCTTGGTGAGGTGCAACAGCGTCGTACCGCCACCGGGAACGATACCTTCTTCGACTGCGGCCTTAGTCGCGTTGAGGGCATCCTCGATGCGCAGCTTGCGGTCTTTCAGTTCGGTCTCAGTCGCAGCACCGACTTTGATCACGGCGACGCCGCCCGAGAGCTTGGCAAGGCGCTCCTGCAATTTCTCGCGGTCGTAGTCGGAATCGGAATCTTCCATCTGCAGGCGGATTTGAGCGACCCGCTTTTCGACGGCAGCCTTGTTTTCGGTGCCGGCGACGATGGTCGTCTTGTCCTTGGTGATGGTCACCTTGCGGGCTTTGCCGAGCATCTCGATCGTGGCGTTTTCGAGCTTGAGGCCGATCTCTTCGGAGATAACGTCGCCGCCGGTGAGGACCGCGATATCCTGCAGCATCGCTTTGCGGCGGTCGCCAAAGCCGGGGGCCTTGACGGCGACGCAGTTGAGCACGCCGCGCAGTTTGTTGACGACCAGGGTGGCGAGCGCTTCCCCTTCGAGGTCTTCAGAGATGATGACAAGTGGGCGACCGGCGCGGGCGACCTTTTCGAGGACCGGGATCAGATCCTGGATGATGGAGATTTTCTTGTCGGTGAGCAGGATGAACGGCTCTTCGAGATCCGCGATCATCCGCTCGGCGTCGGTCACGAAGTAAGGGGAGACATAGCCCTTGTCAAACTGCATGCCCTCGACGACTTCGAGTTCGGTGGTGAGCGACTTGGACTCTTCGACGGTGATCACGCCTTCTTTGCCGACTTTGTCCATTGCTTCGGCGATCATCTTGCCGATTTCTTCGTCGTTACCGGCGGAGATCGTGGCCACTTCACCGATGGTCTTGGTGTCTTCGACGGGCTTGGAAATCTTGGCGATTTCTTCGACCAGTTTGAGGACTGTTTTCTCGATGCCGCGCTTGAGGCTCATCGGGTTGGCACCAGCGGCGACGTTCTTGAGACCCTCGCGGATCATGGCCTGGGCGAGCACCGTGGCGGTGGTCGTCCCGTCACCTGCGACATCGTTGGTCTTAGAAGCGACTTCGCGGATCAGTTGAGCCCCGGTATTTTCGAGGGGGTCTTCCAGTTCAATTTCCTTGGCGATGGTCACACCGTCGTTGACAATCTGCGGAGCGCCAAATTTCTTTTCGAGGACGACGTTGCGGCCCTTGGGTCCAAGGGTGATGCGTACGGCATCGGCGAGGGCGTCAACGCCTCGCTCTAGCGCGCGACGCGCGGTCTCGTCAAATACAATCAGCTTTGCCATTGCGTACTCCCAGTGGTGGATGTCGGTTATTGAGCGATAGCCAGGATGTCTTTCTCGGCCAGCAAGATGAAGTCATCGCCCGATACCCGAATCTCGGTACCCGCGTACTTGGCATAGAGCACCCGATCGCCCACTTTCACTTCGAGCGGCAAACGGTCGCCCTTATCGGTCAGCCGGCCTTCACCGACGGCGCTGACTTCACCGATCTGGGGCTTTTCTTTCGCGGTATCGGGAAGCAAGATGCCGCCTGCAGTCTTCTCTTCTTGCGCCAGAACCTTCACCAGAACCCGGTCACCGAGGGGTCTGAGGGAAGATGCAGCGACTGTAATGGTTGCCACAGCACTATCTCCTTGAGAACTTGCCAATTCCAATAACAAATTAGCACTCTCTCGCTTCAAGTGCTAATCGGCAAATCAGGAGTGCTGGGCGAAATTGGGACTAACGCATCGATGCGAGCACTTCGCGAGCGACACCGAGATTCGGTCTACCTTCAGAGATCGGGATCTGCCCGTTGTCCGTCATCAGTACGCCGTTCCAGGGGAGATTCACATCGCGGGCGTGGGTCTCGCCCTGGGGTGTACACATGCTGACCTGCCAGTTCCAGCAGGTGAGCTTGAAGATATCGCCGACCTGTACCTGCCCGAGAAAAGCGAAAAACAACACGTAGCCATCCATGTTGTAAACGTAAGGGTGCATAAGTTCCTCCAGGCGCAGGTATCAGAGCAGGGTACCCAATCTACCGCGAGGAACATTGACAAAGAGGCTACATAACGTTATTGAGTTCCGTAAATTTTTGCCAGTTGTTTGACCTCGTCGCGGATTTCCTGGGCGAGTGCTGTTGGTGCTTCGACGACTGCCTTAGCTCCGTAGCCCAGTACCCAGCGCTTCACCGAGGCGAGGTCGGCAGTCTCCAGTTGTAGAGTGAGGCTGCCGTCCGGATTTTTGGTCAGTACCTGAGAAGGGTGCCAGAAGTGACCCTGTACAGTCGGAGCAGCCCCGGCGGTAAAGCGGACCTGCACAGTCTGGGTCGGATGGCCGGCTTCCACGGCAGCAATCTGTGCGACGTAAGGTTTCGGGTCAAATTCAGGATCGGGCTTGAACGTTTCACCGAGGGGGCGCAGGGTCTGGAAGCGGTCGGTGCGCAGGCATTCGATTTTTTTAGAACCGGCGCTGTAGCCAATCAGGTAGGGGGTTGCACCCCGGTAGATGTGCAGCAAGTAGGGATCGATCTGATAGACCTCGGGCAACCCGGCAACCGTGCAGGTGATGACCAGGGTCAGCCGCTTTTCGAGGGCTTCGCCGAGGGTTTTCCACTGTTCGATATTGAGGTTGGCGGGCACTTTGCCGTCTAGTTGCGCAAAGTCGCTGACTGCCTGCAAATCCACCCAATTGGTACGGGGTAGTTGGCTGACCAGTTGATCGAGAGCAACCTGCAAATCCTGAATATAGAGGGCACCCTCCGACTCGGCGAGCATGTGGTTGCCGACCAGGAGCACGAACAGTTCGCCCTGGGTGAGCGGCACCGTCGGCAATCGCCAGTTTGCTTCTTTGTATTTGTAGCCCTGCACCCGGTCTACCACCAGCGGAGCACCGTAGGTATCGCGCAGGGCAAGCAAGTCGCGCTGGACAGCAGGGGTACTGATTCCGAAAGCGCGGGCCAGTTGAGCGGTGCTGCGCGCCCGCCCCTCGCGGATCATCCGGTCGAGTTTGAGAATGCGTTCAAGTTGCTCCAGTGAAACTTCCGGCATCGCACAGGCTCCTTTGCGTTTCGAGTTTCATCGTAAAACGGCCTTCACGATTGTGCTCCTCTGCACCGTGTGTCCTGAGTGTAGTAACCTAGGCCTTCGGTCCTCCAGAACGGCGCTGCATCCTGTCTATTACACTGAAGGACGAGTGCGGCACAGCAGTCTATATGGCCTCAAACTCCCTCCGCTGGACAACCCGAGATCTGGATGCCATGCCCGACGATGGCGGTTGGAAACGCTCTGAAATCGTCGATGGGGAATTGTTTGTGACCCGCGCCCCCCACATTCGACATCAGAGCGCAGCCGGCAAACTGCACGTTCGTCTGGAAATCTGGTCAGAACTGACTGGTTTGGGGAACGCCTTCCAGACACCGGGAGTTATTTTTTCCCCAAACGATGCAGTAATTCCTGATGTTGTGTGGATCAGTAAATCGCGCCTCGCCACCGGCGTCGATGAGGCAGGACATTTCACTGTTGCTCCTGAACTGGTAGTCGAAGTCCTCTCCCCAGGCGAACTCAACGAACAGCGGGACAAAGAAGTCAAGCTCAAGCTCTACTCTCTGTATGGGGTTCAGGAATATTGGATCGTCAACTGGCAACTGAAGACCCTGGAAATTTATCGCCGCACCGACACTCGACTTCAACTCGTTGCCACCCTCCTCGAAGGTGACACCCTCTCCTCACCCCTACTGCCGGGGTTCAGCATCTCCACTGCTCAGATTTTTCTTTGACGCTCCCAGCGCGAAGTTAGGGGCTATTGCTATCCCGTTGCCCTCGATTTTCCCGATGCCCTGAGAGAGCCCCCAGAGTTGCAGACATCTCCACGACGTCAGTAAGACCGAGCTTGAGGCTTCTGATTTAGGATAAAAGCAGCTTTCACTGGGCACTATCGTGAGCATTTACCTGACCCCCGAGCAAGAACACTTCGTTCACAGGAAGCTTCAGCTTGGCAAGTACCAGTCCGCACAAGAGGTCCTTGAGGTCGCCCTGAGCCTGCTTGATGCTCATGACAGTGCTGAGTCCAGGTGGGTTGAGGGAGTGGGCGAAAAAATTGATGCAGCGATCACGGCTTCTGGAAACAGTCCCGCTGTAGAGGGCGAGACCGTCCTTGACGGCATCTTGAGTAAACTTCGACAAGCCCGTCCGGCATAGAGATGAGCCGCTATCTCATCAACATCCTTGCCATTCGAGACCTCGAAGAAATCAGCGACCAGTTCGCCAGAACCAGCATTGAAGCGGGAGAACGCTTTTTCCAGGAATTCCAGCGCAAATGTCGGACACTGGCTTCCTTTGCCGGCAGCGGAAAAAGTTACGAGGCAATTCGTCCGGGACTGCGGGGCTTACCTATCCATGGGTAAATTATTTTCTACCGGGTGTTGGAAGACGGAGTCGAGATTCTACGTGTGTTGAGTGGTCGGCGCGACCTGCCTTCCCTGTTCGAGGAGACTGATCCTTAGCAATGGGATGCGAGGGCTGGAATAGCCCCCTTGCCTGAGAATGTGTTGCTCGCCCACGGCCAAGAACCTCAGTAGGAACCTTTGGCTCTGCGAATCCAAATCTTGTTGAAGTATCCAGCATCCCGGAATGCTATCAACTCAACTCTGTGACATGCCCCCGGCAAGACTTGAACTTGCGCACAAGGTTTAGGAAACCTCTGCTCTATCCCCTGAGCTACGGGGGCACAAGGCAGGTGGGCACGGTCGAAACATACTCTGGCAGCGTGGCTGCCGGGTGTGCCCTGGATGGACTCGCCCTCGTGTGTTTCGACTCTGAATGCCGAACTTGCCTTTCATAGCTTACCGCTTCGAGCCGGATACCCGGTGTGCAGCCTCGGGCTAGTTCCACCAATCGTTGGAGACCATTGTCTCTCTCGCCCGCTGGTTATTTTTCCAGAAATCGAACAAGGCCCTGGACTGGCGGGTGACGTATTTTCGGAAGCCTTCGAGGGCTGCTATTTCAGCAGTCGTCAGTCCGGGGTGCCACAGGTCGAAGATCAATACAAACCGGGTGCGGTCGCTGCGGTTCCAGACTTCGTGCTCGAAAGAGTCGTCGAAGAGCAGGCACTTGCCCTCCTCCCAGGTCCTCGCCTCGCCGTCAACCCGGATGGCGCACCCCTCGGGCGGTACCTGCAACCCGAGATGACAGCGCAAACGCAGGTTGGAGGCCCCTTTGTGGGGCAGGATGTGGCTATCGGGATTGAGGGCCGAGAAATAGACCATGCCACCCTGTTTTTGAATCTCCGGTATGGATTCGATGAGCGCCGTGGTGCGCGGGCAGGCTGCACAGTTTTTGGCGTTCTTGACGCCTAACTCGTACAGAAAATAGACGTTCCAGGAGCCAAGCCGCTCGACCTCGGTCTCCGGCTGGAACCCGCGCCCCTCCCGCAATTGCATCAGTTCGTCCCGGATGCTCGGATAGGCCGCTTCAATCGAGGCGATGCACGGAAAATCACCGGTCCGGTACCAGGGGCGAGCCTCCAGGCCCGGAAACCCGAGAGCGGCAGCGTCCGGGTGCGCGATGCGTCTCACGAATTCATAGAAGCGGTCGAGTTCTGCGCCAGACAGTGGCAGGCCCGGACCAAACCCAGGTGCGGTGCCGTCTCGCTCGGCCTGCCGCTCGAAACTAGCGCTACTCAGCATCTGAGACAAATCAGCCCTCCCACAACATCAAGTTACCGGGTAAGGCGGCCCACTTCTGAAGAGGCCGCCCCATCAGGTCTAGATCACACAGCCCAGGGAACCGGAGGGAACGCCCGTGCCCCCGGCGATATCGTCGAGTTCGTCGTCGTCGAGGATGCCGCTGGCCTGGGCCAGGGGAGATTCGGGCAATGCGGCCAGTTCTTCCGGGCTGAGGCTCAGGCGGTACTCTTCGTCCTTCCAGGCTCTTTCGATCTGCTCAGGCGTCAACGGCATAGTGGTGGCCCCGCGTGGTATCGCCCTCAACTTACTCCAGCAGATCCGGCCGCTCGCCGGAGCCCGTTTTGACAAAATTGGACGATCCACCGGTCTTTCAGGTGGGGCCCTCGGCGCGTCCACCCAGGTACTGCTGCAAGAAGCGCTCCATCACCGTGTAGAAATCGAGCCGGTTGACCGGATTTTGAAAGCCGTGGCCCTCGTCCGCTTTGAGCAGGTACTCGACCGGGACGCCCCGGCTGCGCAGTGCCTTGACGATCTGGTCGCTTTCCGCCTGTTTGACGCGCGGGTCGTTGGCTCCCTGGGCGACCAGCAACGGTGCTTTAATCCGCTCGACAAAGAAGTAGGGACTGCGCTCCTTGAGAAAACTTTCTTCTAGATCCACATCCCCGACCCGTTTTTTCACCAGCCGACTGAGCAGTTCCCAGTAGGGCGGAAAAGAGCGTATCCAGGTAATCAAGTTCGAGATCCCGACCACATCGACCCCTGCCGCGAACACCTCCGGGGCGAAGGCCAGGCCGCAAAGGGTCGCGTAGCCGCCGTAACTGGCTCCGTAAATCCCCACTCGCTTGCGGTCGACAAGCCCCTGCCCGACCGCCCAATCGACGCCGTCGAGCAAGTCGTTGAGCATTGCCCGCCCCCACTCGCGGTTGCCCGCCTGCAAGAAGGCCTTGCCGTAACCGGTCGAACCCCGGAAGTTGATTTGCAGCACCGCGTAGCCACGATTGGCCAGGAACTGGATCTCCGGGTTGAACCCCCAGGTGTCGCGCAGCCAGGGTCCGCCGTGGGGATTGACGATGAGGGGCAGGTTTTTGGCAGTCACGCCCCGCGGCACAGTCAAGTAGCCGTGGATCTGGAGTCCGTCGCGGCTTTCGTAGGCGATGGGCCGCATCGAGGAAAGTTGGGCCGGGTTGAGTCGAGGACGGTTTTTAAACAGGAAAGTCGCCTTGCGGGTAACGCGGTCGTAAAGGTAGGTATTGACCGCGCGGGTATCCGAATCGAAGGTGAGCACCCACCAGCGCTCGGAGTCGTCTGTATTGTTAATCGACACATCCCCGAGATTCAGACTCTGCCAGAGGGCGAGGTCACGGCCGAAGGCGGCGTCCAGTGCAAAAGTATCGGTGTGGGCGCGGACGAACACGTAGCCGAGCAATGCACCGGTCTTCTCGGAGAGAATCGTTTGCCCGAAGTCGTAGTCGGGGTCTTGAGCCACCAGCGTTTGCGTCCCGGAGGCAAGATCCACCCGGTAGAGCCGCTGCTTGTCGCTGTCTTTTGCGTGGCTGAGATAGACCTGCCTGCCGTCGCCACTGAACCCCTGCCGGGTGGCGCCCTCCTCGTCTGCGTAGAGGCCGAGGCTTTGCCAGGGGGCACTCTCGTCGGCCCTGACCCGAATGTCGTTTTCACTTTTCGCCGTGCGCGCCGTGGCACCGCGCACTCTCCCGGCCGTGTCGGTCCACCAGTCCACGACGTCGCCGGGGTTCTGGGCCACCAGGGTCAACTCGGCCGTGGCCAGGTTGAGGCGGTAGGCGTCCTTCAGTTTCGGGTCGCGCCGGTTGAGGGCGATGACGACGACCTCGGGAGAGGCTTTCGGCAGGGCAATCAGTTCTGCCTGCACTTTCTCGAAAGGCGTCAAATTCCGGGCCGGGCCGACCGGTACTCCGCCCCCGAGCGGGGTGTAGTAGACGTTCCAGTTTTCGTCGCCACCGCTATCTTGCAGATAGACGAGGCCCCCGCTGTCCCGCGCCCAGCGAAAGGTGGTGATGCCCCGCCGGGCCTCGGTGACGACGCGCCCTTTTGAGCCGGTGAGCGGCCTCACCCAGATATTCAAAGCACCGGCCTGGGGTGCCAGGTAGGCAAGCCAGCGTCCGTCCGGTGAGACCTGTGCCCCCGCCCGCGTCGGATTGTCGAAAAAGTGCGTTTTGGGAATGAGCGGTGCCGCCGTGGCCCGGCTGCGGCCCGCCGTCACAACCGGCCAGATGGCCATCAGCGCCACGAAATAGCGGCGGGGTACCAGGCGTCTACAGTTGCACATCGAAGCTCCAAAAGCCGACCAGTCAGGACCGGGTTCAGCGTTCTGCTGACCACCACAACCTATAAAGTATCCGGTACGGCCGTGGTCCGGGCCGGGCGAAAAGAGACAATTTTTGCGAAACAACATCCAGTAGCCGCCTTCAGGAGCGCTGATATGTTGTGCTTGCACGCGATGCGGAGGCTCCGCGATGAAATTTTTCAATCGACCCGATTCAAGCACCAAAACGCGTTCTGACGAGCGCGCACCGGCCCCGACCCCGGCC
>JANNPH010000157.1:0-12580 GCA_031399965.1 Gloeobacteraceae cyanobacterium SOY_34_metabat_159
CACTGAAGAGCACCGGGGTTGCGCCGAGTGCTTCGAAGACCATTTCAAGCGACTGGGGATTGATCGGGTCGTCGAAACGTTGGGTCGATTGTGCCCGCAGTAGATAACAGCCATAAAAGCTGCCGCAGCGCAAGCCAGTAAGTGGACGGCGGACGCGGGCACGTAGCTGTTCGAGCCCAAAATCTTCGAGCAAGATCCAGAGCATGTGGCGCACATCGACCGTACCACCGTAGTGGTGATCGCCAGGAGCAAGCAGTTCGTTGACCTGGTCGCGGTACGCAGGAGCGGCGCCTTTCAATTTTTCGTTCACCTGACCGAGCACACCCTGGCAGGTGCTGCACTGGGTGAGGAGGGTCAGTCCCTGCTCCTCGGCAAGCGCAATGTTGCGGGCATTGAGTGCATCTTGCAGCAGGGGCGAATCTTCTTTGAAGGTGCCTGCCCCACAGCAAGAAGCGCTTTTTAGTTCCACGAGCTCAATGCCGAGTGCTTCGGCAATGGCCGCGGTGGAAGTGTAGAGTTCGCTGCAGGCCCCACGTGCAACACAGCCGGGGTAGTAGGCGTATTTGAGGGGTTTAGTGTTGATGGCCATGATCTTCGAGTGCCTCGACTTCTGTAACGAGTGCGCTGACTTCCAGGTTCTTTTCGATAGGTTTGTGGCGCAGTGAGATCTTTCCCCTGAGCGCCATGCGTGCTCCGAGCGGTAACAGACTCAAAAGACCTCTGACATCTCGTCCGAGCACCTGAAGCGCAAACTTGGTCTCGTTGAGCCAGCCTGACTCCTGGACTTGCTTGACGAACGCTCGGCGGTGGCGAATCGCCTTATTCTGGTCGAGGTCGCGATCGACCAGTAGCTCGTGCCGAATTTTCTCAATCTGACCGAGGGGTGCGACGCCCATCGGGCAGACTTCATTGCAGTAGAAGCAGCGGGTGCAGCTCCAGGCGAAATTGGGCTCGTTGTACTTTTTGCGCCGCTCGACACCCTGATCGTCGCGACTGTCGGCCAGCACCCGATATGCTTTGGCGAGGGCATGGGGGCCGACGAAATCGGGGTTGACCTCGCGGGAGTTGCACTCGGAATAGCAGGCTCCACAGAGGATACAGTTACCCGCCTGTGCGACGAGTTGCCGTTGCTCGGGAGTTTGCAGCAATTCTTTCTCGTCGGGCTTACGGGCAGCCGCACTGACAAAGGGGTCAACCTGGTCGAGATGCTGCCAGAAGCTTTGCATATCGACGACCAGATCTTTAATCACCGGCATATTGCCCATCGGCTGAATAAGGACTTCTCCCCGGCTATCGACGACATCGGCGATGCGGGTGCCACAGGCGAGTGCTGAGCGCCCATTGATGCGCATGGCACAGCTACCACAGATTGCGTTGCGGCAGTTTTTGCGAAAAGCCAGACTGCCGTCCTGTTCCCACTTGACCTGGTTGAGGGCGTCAAGGACCGTGCTGCCCGGATCAACTGTGAGCTGGTAGCTCTGATAGGTGGGAGAGCCGGTTTCTAGTGTCCGACGAACACGAATGGTGACTTCCATAAAAGTGCTTAACCAATCGGCACCACCGGTGCCTGAGTCGCAGTTCATCCTACTATGATCGCCTCTGAGCGGCCTTTCGTACCAGAAAACCTTGGCCTTGCAACGGTTCTACACTTTGGCTCAAAACATAGGGGCAGCACTTTTGGGGCTGGAGCGGCGATTCACTCCTGATCTCGTCAAAGCTTGCGGTGTTGCAGCACGGGCAGTTGACGGCGAACCTGGGCAAGGCGGCGCGGATCAATTTCTGCGATGGCGATGCCCGGTGTATCTCCTGCGTCGGCGAGCACATTTCCCCAGGGTTCGATGATCAATGCGTGGCCATAAGTCTGGCGACGAGCGTAGTGTTCGCCGGTCTGAGCGGCGGCAATCACGTAGCAGGTGTTTTCGATGGCCCGCGCCTGCAGGAGCACTCGCCAGTGGTCTTTACCGGTGAAGGCGGTGAAGGCAGACGGCACCAGCAGGATGTCTGCTCCTTGAGCAGACAAAGCCCGGTACAGCTCTGGAAAACGAAGGTCGTAGCATACCGAGAGACCGATGTTTCCGAGGGTATCAGTGGTGACGACGGTCAGTTCTTTGCCCGGCACGACCGAGTCGGATTCGCGGTAGGTATTGCCGTCGGGTAAATCGACGTCGAAGAGGTGAAGCTTTCGATAGCGCCCCAGCTCTACACCGTCAGGACCAACCAGGAGTGCGGTGTTGTAGCACTTCTGGGTGTCCTCGGCGGCGGTCGGATAGCCGCCGCCGCAGATCGTCACCTGCCACTCGCGGGCTGCTTGAGCCAGGAACTTCTCACTCATCTGGGCAATCCGCCCGGCCTGCTCCAGTTTCTCGGCCTCAGCTCCCAGAAAAGCAAAATTTTCCGGCAGACTGACCAGGCGGGCACCACGGCGAGCGGCAATGCCGGTGAGTTCGTAGGCCTGCTCAAGGTTAGCTTCGAGGTCCGCCGTACTGGTCATCTGGACGGCGGCAGCCAGGTAGCTCTCCATTGACTAGAAATCCTCGTCTTGAGAAGGGGCTTCGCCAGAATCGCGCTTTGATCCCAGCAGGTCGAGTCGGTCAACCTTGACGACGGGGCGCTCTTTCGATTCTTTCGTGACCTTGTCCTGCCAGCGGCTGAAAGAGAGCGAGCCAGTCACACCAATCAGTGAACCCTTGCGGACGTATTCCCCCGCAATCTCGGCAGTCTTACCCCAGACTTCCAGGTCAAACCAGTCGGGCTTATCTTCTTCGCCCTTACGGCGCAGCCGGTTGACGGCAAGGGTCAGCGAGCACTTGACCGTACCGGATTCAAAATAGCGAACTTCCGGATCGCGGCCGGCCCGACCAACTAAGGTGACCATGTTCAAGCTCATGTGCTTCTCTCCATCGTGTTGCCAGTAAAGCATAGAGTGCGCAAGCCGGAGGCAACAATTCGGTGCCTGCAAATCCCCCGGCACCGGACAAAACCAGACGTTCAGGCGAGGGCGGCGACTGAAACGCGGCCGGCAATCACGTGCGCCAACTTGCGAAACGCCACCGCTGAAGCGGAATCGGGTCGGGCCATCACAATCGGTACTCCCCGGTCGCCACCTTCGCGGACGGGCATTTCAAGTGGTAGGAGACCGAGGAGTGGTAGACCCAGTTCTGTCGCTGTGCGCTCACCGCCGCCACTGCTGAAGATGTCATATCTTTTGTCGGGGGCGTCGGGGGGGATGAAGTAGCTCATATTTTCGACGATGCCGAGCACCGGCACCCCCAGTTGCTGGAACATGCGCAGGCCCTTACGCGAATCGAGCAGGGCGACGGTCTGCGGAGTCGTGACGATTACTGCACCCGCCAGGGGAACAGATTGGGTCAGGGTCAATTGAGCATCACCAGTACCGGGGGGCAGGTCGATCAGCAGGTAGTCGAGCTCACCCCAATCGACCTGGTAGAGAAATTGGCGGATGGCCGAGTTGAGCATCGGACCGCGCCAGACTAGAGGCTGGTCGTCGCCGACCCAGAAGCCCATCGAAGCCACTTTTACTCCGTAGTTGTAGAGCGGTGCAAAGATTTCCTGGTTTTGTGCGTCGTGGCGCACTGCCATTTTCTGGCCGGACAACCCGAGCATGAGCGGCACATTCGGTCCATAGATATCGGCATCGAGTATTCCGACCAGGGCACCGGTCTGGGCAAGGGCAACGGCAACATTGACGGCGACAGTAGTTTTACCGACTCCTCCTTTACCACTGGAGACAGCGATGATATTTTTGACCCCTGGAATGCCCTGGCGGTCGGGCAGGCCCTTGGCCTTAGGTGTCTCGGCCGTG
Organism: Gloeobacteraceae cyanobacterium SOY_34_metabat_159; assembly: GCA_031399965.1. GTDB lineage: Bacteria > Cyanobacteriota > Cyanobacteriia > Gloeobacterales > Gloeobacteraceae > JANNPH01. Next base: position 3,824 of record JANNPH010000157.1, read on the forward strand.
ACCTCGATATTGACGCTCTGAACACCATCGATTGCGAACACTGCTTTTTTACAGTCATCGACGATCATTTCGCGCAGTGGACAGGCGGGGGTCGTGAGCACCAGCGTAAAACTGATGTTGCCACCCTGAATATCCACATCGCGGATCATGCCGAGATCGACCAGCGATCGGCGCAGTTCAGGATCCTGCACAGGTTTGAGGACGGTCAAAATTTCTTCTTTTTGAATAATTCTTTGCATGTTGCTTGCTCTATTCGTGCACTCTCGCACGGCCCACCCCCAGCATAATACAGTCAGTATTCTTTCCCGGGCGGCAATGATGCTATGAGCCTGTAGCGGCTTTGGCGTAAGCTGGCTGAGGCCCAAATACCGGTTAAATCTCCTCCTGAAGGTCTACAGATGCTGAGCCGCATTGCCGAATATCACTACTGGTTGGGCCGCTACATCGAACGTGCGGAAAATACAGCCCGCGTCGTTGCGGACTACTATCAGACACTGCTCGACATTGGCCAGGATCTAGGTCTGACCAGCCACCGCTGGGAAATGGTGCTTGAGATTGTCGGCGAACTGGAAAGCTACCGCGAGCGCTACGAGGCTGTTCAACCAGCCCAGGTAGAGCAATTTGTCACGTTCGACCTGGCAAATCCCAGCTCGATTTTAAGCTGTGTGACCCAGGCCCGCGAGAGCGCTCGGGGAATCCGCGATCAGATCTCATCCGATGTCTGGCTGACCCTCAACCGCCTCTACCTGGAGCTGCGTGAAGCGCGGTGGGAAGGGGATGCCGACACCAATGCCATCGCCTTTTACAACAAAGTCAAAGAGCAATCGCAGCTGATCGACAGTCTCATCAACTCGACAATCCTGCACGATATCGGCTGGCAGTTTTTGCGGCTGGGCCGCTTTATCGAGCGGGCCATCCAGACGGCGCGCATCTTGCAGGTCCGTTATCGCTTCATCGACCCTCAATCGACCCTCGTCAAGCGACCCATCGAGGTGCAGCAGTGGTTTTCGCTGCTGCGCTCGGTGAGCGGATTCGAGATCTACAGCAAGCTCTACCGGGCGACGATTTCTCCCCGCTCGGTGGTTGAACTATTAGTCCTCAATCCGCGTTTTCCGCGTTCAATGCGGTTTGCAATGAATGAGGTGTGTAAACTCCTGTGCCTGCTTGCTGCAAGTCAACCCGGCACTTATACCAACGAGGCTGAACGCCTCGCCGGTCGCCTACAGGCAGAACTCGTCTACAGCACCCTCGATGAGATTGTGCAGTTGGGTGTAGTTCCCTATCTTGTGCAAAAAGAGCTGGAAATAAACGCTGTTGGCGATCAGCTGCATAGTTTTTACTTCGGCTACCCCTTGCTGGCAGCGCAGTCGCAAGTTCAAATGCAGACGGCTGAACTCGCCTGAACCGCTAGCGCGGCTTGACGGCCGCAGACGTGGACTGGCGCTTGTCGATTCGATCTTCGATGTAATTTGCCAGTTCACGGAAACGGGGCAGTGCTTTCATCTCCAGTTGAGTCCCGTCTTTGGTCGCGACAATCACGATACCGTAGTTGAAGATCCCGCCCATGATCGAGTTTGGGATCACTTTCACAGATCTGATTTCCCGGTAAACGACATCGGTCCGCTTCTGGCCACCCCAACCGCTTTCGATCGTGATGCGACGGTTGGTAATGCGATAGCGCACAAACAGAAATCGGACGAGTGCACCCACCCAGATCGGCAACCAGATAATCGTTACCAGCAGCAGGGAGTTGACCACCAGATCCATCGGGTGGGGACGTCCCTCAAACTCTACATCCTCTTGAATTGCCACGAAGATACCTTCCTTTACCCTTGCTGCACTGGTCCACCAACGAAGACACCGCTCTTGTCGAGCAACTTCTGCACTTCGAGCGAGACCTCTACGAGCGAGGGAATCGCCGGTGCATTGTCAGGCCGGGGACGGACCACTATTACAATTTTGTATCCATCCAGGATTCTGGAGATGATTGGCCGCAAAGATTCTCGGATTAATCGGCGAAAGCGATTTCGACAGACTGCATTACCAACTTTACGACTGGTGGTGATGCCGACCTGGGTCGGTCCCGGTTTTGATTTGAGGACCCACAGGTGAAAATGTAGCCCACTCAAACGGCGACCGCGACGATGAACCAGTTCAAAGTCGCGGTTTTGCCGCAGTCGGTGCGGACGAGGGAGCATATTGGGTCGGGCTTCTAGACAGACAGACGATGGCGGCCGCGCCGTCTGCGGGCCGCAAGCACGCGCCGCCCGCTCGCTGTCCGCATCCTTGCCCGAAAGCCAGAGGTCTTCTTGCGCTTGCGGGTAGTACCTTCGAGGGTTCTTTTCATGGATGCCAAATTACACAGCGTTTCTTACTATATCGGGAAAATTGCGTTCAGGCAAATAATTTTATAGCTATTAGCTGACTGCCCCGGCGAAACCGCCGGGTTAAGGTTCAATTATTCTTGAGGTAATTTAAAGAATCAAATGTGCACAGCGGATAGAGCTGAAGAGAACCCCTCACAAATCTAAGGATGGACGGATTGAAAATCTTTAGATAAGATTGCACACTAGATTGCGGCAGTAAATCATTTTTATAATTCGGTGTATCCATTGGTAGAAGCGCTTTGGGATGGTATTCTAGGACACCTGCAGGTCCGCCTGAGTCGGCCCACCTTCGAGGCCTGGATCAAGCCTGCTACGGCACTAAAATTTGAAGAAGACTGTCTGGTTATTCAGACTCCAAATCCCTTTGCCCGCAGTTGGCTTCAGCAGCATTATGCCGGTGCTATTGCCCAGGCAGGCGAACTGGTGGTTGGCCGTCCAATTCAGGTCAATTTCACAGTGGCAGAGCAGGGTGAGGATGTGGCAAAGCCAGTCCAGGAGAGGGATGTGCCAGCACCAGTGCCAACAGAAACAGCCGCCTCTCTCAACTCAAAATACACATTTTCTCGATTCGTAGTCGGTGCCAATAATCGGATGGCTCATGCAACGGCACTTGCAGTTGCAGAGCTGCCCGGTTGCAACTACAACCCTCTATTTTTATGTGGAGGAGTCGGTCTTGGTAAGACGCATCTGATGCAAGCTATCGGTCACTATCGATTTGAAAGCGATCCAAAGACTCGCATCTCTTATGTCAGCACTGAAAAGTTTGCAAACGACTTGATTGAAGCGATTCGTCGCGATGCAATGCAGAGTTTTAGAGAACACTATCGACGAGTCGATCTTTTGATGATCGACGACATTCAATTTATCGAAGGTAAAGAGTACACACAGGAAGAATTCTTCCACACGTTTAATGCTCTCTACGAGGCAGGCAAGCAAATTATCATCGCCTCCGATCGCCCGCCCCACCTCATCCCTCGCCTGCAGGAGCGATTGTCGTCTCGCTTCTCGATGGGGTTGATTACCGATATCACCCAGCCGGACCTCGAAACGCGGATGGCTATCCTCCAGAAGAAGGCCGAGTACGAGAACATATTCGTACCCCAGGAGGTGATTCAGCACATCGCCTCGGCCTACACTTCCAATATTCGCGAACTAGAAGGCGCCCTGATTCGGGCAGTTGCCTACGTGTCCATCTCCGGCTTGCCGATGACAGTCGAGACGGTGAGCCCGATCCTCTCGCCGCCCCGAAATCGCGGCGTCGTGACCCTCGACGCGATCATGGACTTGATCACCAGTGAATTGAAAGTGTCCGGTGAGGACCTGCGCAGCGATTCGCGACGGCGAGACATCTCCCAGGCCCGTCAACTGTGCATGTACCTGCTGAGACAATATACCCAGCTCAGCCTGCCCAAAATTGGCCAGGCTCTGGGCGGCAAAGATCACACAACTGTCCTCTACGCCATCGACAAAGTTGAGCAGACCAAGGTCCGCGATCCTGAGATGCACCGCCTGGTCCAGCGTCTGAGCAATCGCCTCGAAGCGGAAGCGCGCAGTTAAGCAAAGGGCAGCGCAACCACCTCGACAACTTCACCACCTGCTTGAACCTGGGTTCCGGGTCTGGCTTTTTGCCAGCGCATCCGGGCTAGGCCGATCGTCGCCTGACGGTCGGCAGAGTAGCTGGAACTAGTGACGACACCGATATAGTCACCCTCCGTGGTGAGTTCAGTGCCCGGTTCAAGTCCGCTCTTGGCCTGGACGCCCAGAAGTTCCAGAGGAGCGTGGCTGACGTGGGTGGCGCGCGAGATCACCTCCTGGCCGGTGTAGCAGCCCTTGTGGTGGTCGAAGGCCTGGTCGATGCCGAGGTTGAGCGGAATCAAATCTTCGTTGAGTTCCTTGCCCCAGGCCGGAATGCCGTGCTCAATCCGCCAGGTTTCATACTGTTCGGCGCTCAGCTGCGGTAGGCCCGTCGGCAGGGAGGGCGCAATCAGCCGATATTCACCCTCACCGACTCTGGCCAGACGGACCGGCAGCCCGGCCCACTCAAAGTCCCGGTAGCAATTCAGGTCGGGCAGTGGTGAGAACTCAGTCGGTGCGACGATATCGAGCACGATGTCGTCGCGCAGGGAAATCGTGACGTCTTCGCTAAAAACATAGCGCTCAAGCCGCATCGAGAGGGCCTCGGCACAGTCGTCGAAAGTTTCGAGGCTGTAGCCGTCTGCTTCCTGGTAGAGGCTGAAGAAGGCGACGAGCTTACCCTGACCGGTGAGCAGGGCACCCGGAATGACCTGGTTGGGTTTGAGGGCTTTGAGATTGCAGGTGAGAACCCGCTGCAGGTAATCGAGGCTGTCTTTGCCCTGGACGCTCAGTAGTTGTCTTCCAGCCTGGAAGTAACCTGTGGTTGTGGATGTCGGCATGGTAGGTTTCCTCCTTTTTCCAGGCTAGCAGCGATGTGCAGTGAGGCGAAGTGCGGGTTTGCTGCTGAAGTTCTTGCAGGCGAGCCCTGTAAACACCTCGTCTACGCTCTAGAATTGGCTGACGTAACCCGGTGTGGGTGTGAAGGCGAACCGCTCGTTGCTTGGCGTAGCCGGGCTGATTGGAGCCGCAACGTTTTTAAGTAAATTTATCGCGCTTTTTCGCGAACAATTTATTGCAGCCAGTTTTGGGGTCTCTGCCGGGGTCGATGCCTACCACTATGCTTACAAGTTGCCGGGGTTTCTGTTGACGCTTTTGGGCGGAGTCAATGGCCCTTTCTACAGCGCCGTGGTGAGCGTCGTCTCTCGTCAGAAACGCGAAAAAACCGCTCCCCTGATCGAGACGATCCAGACCCTGGTCGCGATCACACTGAGCCTGGTTACAGTCGTTTTGTGGCTGGCTGCGCCGCTCTTTATTGGCCTGGTTGCAAACGGTGCCTCGGCCACCACTCAGCAGATGGCTATCGAGCAACTGCGGATCATGGCCCCGATGGCTCTTTTTGCCGGACTGATCGGTCTTGGTTTTGGCGTCCTGACGGCGGCCAACCGCTTCGCCTTTCCAGCACTCAGCCCAATCCTTTCCAGCGGTGCTGTGATCATGGCTATCTGGCTCTTTCGCGACCTGGGTCCGGTGGTGCTTGCCTGGGGGGTCCTGGCCGGGGCAATCCTGCAGTGGCTTGTGCAGATTCCGCTTCAGTGGCGGCTGGGGCTGGGTAGTCTTCGCCCGCGCCTTGATTGGCGCACTCCCGAGGTCAAAGAAGTAGCCGGAATCATGGGTCCGGCCTCCGGCAGCTCGCTGCTGTCGAACCTGAATGTTTATACTGATCTATTCTTCGCCTCGCAATTGCAGACGGGTGTGGTCGCAGCTTTAGGCTACGCGAACTTGCTCGTGCAGACCCCGCTTGGTATTCTCTCGAACGTTTTGTTGATCCCGGCCTTGCCGCTCTTCAGCCGCTTGAGCGGGGAGGCGGACCGGCCGGAGTTACGACTGCGCGTCCGGCAGGCAATATTGACGGTGCTCATCGTCGTCTTGCCGCTCAGTGCCCTGGCCCTGGCCCTGGCCCTGCCACTGGTCACGGTGATCTATCAGCGCGGCCGCTTCGACGCGGCCGGTGCACTTCTAGTAGCCCAGGTCTTCGCCGGCTCTGCCCTCGGCATGGTCTTTTACCTGGGCCGCGATATCTTGATTCGCGTTTTCTATGCCCTGGGCGAAGCGAACATTCCCCTGCGCATCAGCATGGTCGGCATCGTGGTCAATCTGCTGCTCGATTGGCTCTTGATTCAATACTTTGGAGCAGCGGGGCTGACGCTCGCGACGACCGGGGTCAGTGCTGTCGCCTTTGTGCTGCTGAGCGTGGCACTCTCCCAGAAGTTAGGTGGCCTTGACTGGTCGGGACTGGCTGCTACTGGTCTGAATCTGCTGCTCGGAGCACTCTTGACGGGTGGCGTGGCCTGGGGAAGCTTTTACCTGCTTGATCGATGGTGGCCCGTAGCAGGAACATTACCGATATTCGGGAAGTTACTGGTTGCCACAGTTGCCGGATTACTGGTCCAGGTAGTCTGGATCCGTTTGTGGCGGGTCACGGAGGTCATTGAACTGCTTGGTCCGCTCGCCCGTCGTCTGCCTGGCCGCCGTCCTTCAACCACACAGGAGAAGTCCCAGTGAATAAACAGATTGCCCCCTATGGCTCCTGGCGTTCCCCGATCACCACAGACCTCATTGTCTCCGCCACGGTTGGCCTGGGTAGTGTCAGGACCGATGGGGAAGACATCTACTGGCTTGAATCGAGGCCCCTGGAAGGAGGACGCAGCGTAATCGTGCGCTATACCCAGGACGGCAGCCTCTGCGACGTCACTCCTGCACCCTTCAATGTGCGCACCCGCGTCCACGAATACGGCGGCGGTGCTTATACCGTCCGAGATGGCGTGGTCTACTTCTCAAACTTTGCCGACCAGCAACTCTACCGGATTACACCTGGCCAGGCACCTGTCGCCTTGACTGCTCCCGGTCCCCGCTACGCTGATGGGGTAGTCGATACTGCTCGTGGCCGATTCATCTGTGTGCGAGAAGAACACACCGACACAGCCGTGCTCAACACGATAGTCAGCATCGATCTTGCGGGTGGCGGTGAGTCGGTGCTTGCCTGCGGGCATGATTTCTACTCCTCCCCCCGGCTCAGCCCGGATGGCTCACAGCTTGCCTGGCTCAGTTGGAACCACCCGGATATGCCCTGGGACGGCACCACCCTCTGGCTTGCCGAACTGACCACCGATGGCCCTATTGGCGAGGCTGTCGCCATTGCTGGTGGAAGACAAGAGTCAGTGTTCCAGCCGGAATGGTCGCCGGACGGCGTGCTGTACTTTGTCTCCGACCGCACAGGCTGGTGGAATCTCTACCGGTGGCGAGGCGAGGCTGCTGAGACCTTACACGAGCGTGCTGCTGAATTCGGTTTGCCACAGTGGGTTTTTGGCCTTTCAACTTATGCATTTCTCAATGCCGACTGCTTGCTGTGTACATTCGGTGAGCAAGGCCTTACCAGACTTGGTCTGCTCGATACGCAGACTTTGGAAATGAAGCTCATCGATACCCCCTATAGCGAGGTCTCAGGTCCGCAGTTTTTACCGGGTAGAGCCATATTCACCGCTTCATCCACGACCGAGGCGAACGCGGTTGTCTGCCTCGATCTTGCGACCTATAGAATCGAAGTCCTGCGTCGAGCGAGTGATCTCAGTATCGACCGCGGTTATTTCTCCATTCCAGAACCGGTGACTTTTCCGACTACCGATGGGCGCACAGCTTACGGATTTTTCTATGCGCCCCAAAATCGCGATTTTGAGGCCCCCTCTGGCGAGAGGCCGCCCTTGCTCGTAAAGTCTCATGGTGGTCCGACAGCGGCCACTACGAGCGCCTTCAACCTGAAGATTCAGTACTGGACCAGTCGCGGATTTGGTGTACTTGACGTCAACTACGGCGGCAGCACCGGCTATGGACGCGCCTTCCGCGAACAACTCAACGACCGCTGGGGAATCGTCGATGTCGATGATTGTGTAAGCGGTGCAAACTACCTGGTCGAGCGGGGGGACGCAGACGTAGAGCGATTGGCTATCGATGGGGGTAGTGCCGGGGGCTTTACGACTTTATGTGCTCTCACTTTTCGTCATGTCTTTAAAGCGGGGGCGAGCTACTACGGGGTAAGCGACCTCGAAGCCCTTGCCCAGGACACTCACAAATTTGAGTCGCGCTACCTTGACAAGCTCGTCGGTCCCTATCCAGAACGGCTGGATATCTACCGGGAACGCTCCCCCATTCACTTCACAGACCGGCTCGATTGCCCCATCATCTTTTTTCAAGGACTAGAGGATAAAGTGGTGCCGCCTTCCCAGGCGGAAGTGATGGTCGAGGCCCTGCGCACCAGGGGATTGCCCGTCGCTTATGTCCCTTTTGCCGGTGAGCAGCATGGGTTTCGGCGCGCCGAGAACATCAAGCGCAGCCTCGATGCCGAGTTTTACTTTTACTCTCAAGTTTTCAGGTTCGAGTCAGCCGAACAGCTCGAACCTCTACATATCTTCAACCAGTAGCACTTCTAAAGCAGGGCGAAGTACCTTGCTGCTCTTCTGGAGAATACGCTGCACCTTTATAAAGCGAGGCTGTACTTTCACGGCCCGACAGCCATGGCGACAATAGCCCGCTCCCAAAACAAACCGTCTGAACTGATACCTTCCCGCCGAGTCTACCGGGCGTCTCAGAAGTGTACGATTCAGCAAATGGGTTTTGTGAGGTGAGCGCATGCATACGGTCCTGATTACAGGCTCTGCCGGACTGATCGGCTCCGAGGCGGTCCATTTTTTTGCCGGACTCGGCTTTCGCATCGTCGGCATCGACAACGATATGCGCTCTT
>JANNPH010000224.1:0-102821 GCA_031399965.1 Gloeobacteraceae cyanobacterium SOY_34_metabat_159
CCCTTCTTCTTGCTCGGTCACCAGGCATTAAGTCTGTTATCGTCCGTCTCAGCTGTCGGGTGAATACAGACTATCCCAACAACCAGACTCAGCTTACACAAGGCACGCTCGGCCACCTACCAGGCAAGCTCATACGAGAAAAATCTTATGGCTATCAACTTCCACCCACAATTCCTGACTCGCGGGCAAATTGCAGAGCACCATCCGCCACAAATTGCACGGCGATAGCCAGGATCAAAAAGCCGAGGACGCGATTGAGAGCACCGACGCCGGTCTTGCCGAGTGCCTTGATCAGGGGTTCACCAAGTACCAACGAGAGGTACACCGATGCGGCGAGCAGACTGACACCAATCAAGCAACCGACGTAATCAGTCCACATCGTCACCTTGGCAGACAGCCCAATCACGACACCGATCGCTCCCGGTCCGCTCACCATCGGTACGGCCATCGGCGTAAACGAAATGTCGTCTTTATCGACGGCTTCTTCTTTTTCCGGTGCCGTCAGGCGCGGGCGGGAAGTAACCATCTCCCAGGCGGTGTGGGCGACGAGCAACCCACCGGCGATGCGCAGCACTCCGAGCGAGATGCCGAAAAATGACAGGATGAGCTTGCCGGCGACCAGAAACAGCGCCAGCACCCACAACACGTTAAGGGCCGTCATCCCGGCCTGACGGAGCCGGTAAGGCCGCGTATCAGTCGAGGTCAGGCTGTAGAAAATTGGAATGGCCCCCACCGGGTTTGCGATCGGCAGGAGTGCCAGGTAAGTCCCGGCGGCATAATTCAGCAGGCTCTCGAACATGTTTTTACTGAGCCCGAGAAACCACGGGAGGTAGATGTCAAGTGAAGCGTAGCGTCTGCAAAAAGCAGCCGTCAAGCAGCTTCCGATGCCACTAGCTAGGTAGAGCCGGGGTAAAGCGTGCCCGCAAGTCGGCCAGCGCTTTATCGACAATCTCGCGCGGCTTGATGGCGGGCCGAATCAAGTTCCAGAGCCGACCGATTTCCTGAGCATGCAGGCGGTCTCCCTCGGTGAGGGCCATCACCAGTTTGTCGCGCAAGTAGCCGCCATCGCTCGACAAAAGTGATTGCAACCCGAGTTGAGCGGCGGGCATCAAGTCGAGGCTGCCCCCGGTGCCGGCGATCTTGATCAAGTTTTCGAGCCGATGCCACTGGAAGTTGCCATCTTTAAAGAGGATATCGAGCAGGCGCTTGCGCAGACGCGGCGACTCACCAGTCAGCAGGCGGCGGGCGACGTAGGGGTAGGCCACTTCGACAATTTTGAAGTTGGGCGAGAGCGAGAGGGCAACTCCCTCCTGGGTGATGAGCGAACGGATAATCAGCGCAAACTTGGCAGGCACCCGGAAGGGATACTCGTACACCAGGTCTGAGAAACGGTCGGTGATCGTTTTGAAGTTAAACTCGCTGACTTTCTGGCCAATGATGTCGCCGAGTATCGATTCGAGGGCCGGTACAATTGGCCGCACATCTGTACCAGGGGCGAGAAAGCCGAGCCGCACGTAGTCTTCAGCGAGTGTGGTGTACTCGCGGTTAATCAGGTGCACGAGCGAATCGACCAGGTTTTCCTTCGTCTCTTCGTCGAGTTGGTCCATCATGCCGAAGTCGATATAGGCCATGCGCCCGTCGCGCAGCGCAAACAGGTTGCCCGGATGCGGGTCGGCGTGAAAGAAGCCGAATTCAAGCAACTGCTTGAGACCCGATTCGACACCGATACGGATCAGCACATCGATATCGAGACCGGCCGCCTTGACAGCAGCGGTATTGGTGAGCTTGATGCCGTCGATCCATTCGAGGGTGAGCACTCGCCGCGTGCTGTAGTCGCGGTAGATCTTCGGAACGTAGACGTTTGGGTCGCCTTTGAAGTAATTGGCGAAGCGCTCGCAGTTGGTCGCTTCTTGCTCGTAGTCGATTTCTTCGAAGAGTTTGCTGCCGAATTCATCGACGATGGTGGCCAGGTCATGCCCGAGATTGAGCGGTAACCAGCCCGCGAAGCGACTGGCGAAAAAGCGCAACAGCGTCAAATCAAGGGAGAGCTTACCGACCAGGCCGGGCCGTTGCACTTTCACTGCCACTATTTCGCCCGTGTGCAATTCAGCTTTGTAGACCTGTCCGAGCGAGGCCGCCGCCACCGGCGAAGGATCGATGCGGGCATAGACCTCGCGCGCAGGCCGTCCCAGTTCGGTGTGGATGCGGGCGAAGGCCACTTCATTGTCGAAGGGCGGCAACTGGTCTTGCAGCCGGGTCAACTCGTCCATGTAGTCTTTCGGAAGCAGATCCGGCCGCGTCGAAAGTGCCTGTCCAATTTTGATGCTGCCTGGCCCAAGGTCAGTCAAGAGTTGCCGAAATTCGGTCGCCCGCTTGCGGCGATTGACCTCGACTCGGCCACGCACTCTATCCCACCAGAGGTGCAGAAAGAAGATCAAAAAAGCGACGCTCACCCCGATGGCCCGGCTTAGGAGTAGAAAAGGGCGACTACGGTAGTGAGCGGCGATGACCTCAGGGTCGTACTTGCGAAAACTTTCCAGTTTGGAGGTAGTCACGCCTTCTTCAGAATCAGAACATCAGTAAGCTTATTTACCGATTGTCGTTGATTTAACTGCGGTGAGCAACATTGCCTTGCTAAGGTAGTCCTCGATCCCGTATTCAGGGACGCTCCGTTGCTCTAGTATTAGGAAATCCCGGCGGTGCACTCTACAGGCAGCAGTTATGACTAGACGCATCTATCATTCAGGGCTCGGTCTTCTGATTGCAGCAGCACTAGTTTGTGGGAGCCCGGTCCACGCAGCTCCCTCCCACAACACCGCCATCCAGGTGCAATTTGACGACACTAGCGGCGAACTGAAGCGAGTCCTCGGCGACCTGGGCCCAGCAGAAGACTCTCAGACTGTGCGGGCCACCGTTGAAAAATATAGAGCCCTTTTTCTGGACCCGGCTGCTTTGAGTGGCTTGCGTTTTACCCGGCTGACCTTTGAGGGCAACGAGCAATTTTACCGTTTCCAGCAGACCTACCAGGGCCTCGAAGTTTTCGGTAGCGACCTGGTTGTCGGCGTGAGCCATGGTCGCCTGCGCTCGCTCACCAATGGCCTCAAAGCCAACCTCGAACTCGATATTGCACCGCGCATCGGTCTGGCTGAAGCCGAGCGGATTGCCCGTTGCGCCGTCCGCTCAAAAGAGATTACAGCCCGCACCCGCCTGGTCGTCTATGCCCGCACAGAGTCACCGGTGCTCGCCTATGCCGTCGCCCTCGACCACTCGACGGTGCTCGTCAATGCCCAGACCGCCCAAATCATCGAATTTACCGAGCCGGTTCGCTTTTCAGTCCCGATTGAGTAGTTCCTGACAAAAAATCCAAAGGGTCAGTGGCGATTAAAAGCGCAGTTCCAAAGCACTGATCTGCTCAAACTTCAGTCCGAAAACCCTGGCAAAGCAGTCGGCAACAGTGCTCTCAACAGTAGTCAGATCAACACCTGGATAGAACTGTGCCATCGAGCCGACCGGGGCCTTCAGCCCACAGGGAACAATCGCTTCAAACGCACTTAAATCAGGATTAACGTTGAGTGCGAAGCCGTGCATGGTGACCCAGCGCGAGACTTTGATGCCGATAGCCGCCAGTTTGCGCTCCTCCACCCAGACGCCCGTCAACCCTTCACGTCGGCCTGCCTTGATGCCGAAGCGGACCAGCACCTCGCTCAGTACTTCCTCAAGAGTGCGTAAGTACCAGTGCAGATCCCGCTGATGGTTGTGCAGGTCGAGGATCGGGTAGCCGACGATTTGCCCTGGACCGTGGTAGGTCACCTCACCTCCTCGCTCGACGCGATGGAGTTCAATCTCGCCTGGATCAGCCAGGACATATTTTAAATCGGCCCCCTGGCCAAGGGTGTACACCGGTGGGTGCTCCAGCAGCATCAGCACATCGGGTAATCCGCGATCAGCTACCCGGCGCGCCAGTAACTGCCGCTGCCAATCCAGGGCAACTGTGTAAGGCACAAGCCCCGGACGAAATAATAGCGCTCGCTGCATCTGGGCTTCCTTGCGAACCGAGGCCAATCCTAGCTTGGGCTGCAGGTTCGGCCTGCGCGTGCTCATACCTGAAACGGTCAAAAGTAATCTCTAGATACATAAACTCGGCCAAATGCAAAAGTCGCAGCCCCTGGAGAAATGCCTCGCAGGGACCGCGACCTGGCGGCCGGCGGCTTGGGGGGTTAATTGTTTTTCATGTAATCGAGGTACTCCTCATCGCTTTTGCCATGCAGGTTGAAGATCTTGGCCTTGCCAATTGCTTCTCTATGCTCCTGCTGTGAAAAGTCGAGTCGCTCCTCCTCGCTCAGACCCAGTGCAGCCCTGGCATCCTCAATCGACTCGGTGTCGGGGCGTCTGGTACCGGCCCCAAACTGGCGGATTGCTCCATCGAAATTGAGGTCGGTATTAAGGTTTTGGAGCGCTTCCTGGTACTCCTCGGGTGAATGATCCTTCTGGAAATCTCCCAGGAACCGCTCAACATTGCCCTGCTCAAACTCGACCATTCTCAAGTCGAAGTCCAGGCCCTGAAGGCGCTCTGTCGAGCCGGGATTGCTCGGGTCGCTGGCGTAGCCCCGGTCCAGGGTACGCTCAATCACGTTCATATTTTCATCAAGTAGTTTGGCGTTGATGTCGGTGAGCAGTTCCTCGGCGATCGGCGAGTGCAGGTCGAAAGGAGTGCCGTTAAGCAGTTGCTCGGGCGGTTGCTCGACAATGCCGACGCCAAACTCGTTGGTCACTTCGCTTGCAGCCTGGAAGAATTTGATTTGCTCGGTACCAGGCTCGGCCTGCAGGTGATCACTAATTTCGTCGTAGTATTCGCTGCGCTTCTCAATGGTGTCGTAGACTTCTGGGCGGTGCGCTTGGGTGTCGTCGAGCACTTGCTGGTCGAGAGGATCATCAGGATGTTCGCCGCGGGTGCCGAGGGCGTCAGAAGTCATGTCACCTAGATCCTCACCCATCCGGGCTAAATCGGTATCGATGAAACCGCCGCTCAAAGAATCGAGCGTCCGATCGGTCACACCGCCCAGGAAGCCAAAAGTATCGTCGAGGGCTGCACCGTCTTTGTCACCGTCGATCGCATTCAGTCTTTCTTCGATGGCACTGTTGACCGGAGTGGGTAGGTGGTCTCTTCCCCAGGCAATCGTGTCACCGGCAAGGTCCAGGGTGTCACCCGTAAGGGTACCGGCAGTAAAAGCAAGATCTTCAGCGTAGTCTCCCTCCCTCACGTAATCCGAGTCGATCTGGCCGTGCAGGAAGTGACCTCCCAGGTCCATCCCAGCGTTTGCAAGGTCGCCGCCGTATTCGAGCGCCCCGCCTGTAACGTCACCCAGTAGATCGAGGCCAGTCCCGGCAAAATTGCCGCCCATGTCGAATCCGGTGTTAATATCGTCGCCGAATTCATCCAGACCGACCTGATCTAAGCCTTCATCGAGCTGGTCTCCGGCCCTGTCAAGGCCGGTGCGGGTAGCCTCACCAGCCCAGTCGAGACCAGTATCAAGAGTGTTGCCAGTCCAGTCGAGACCGGTGTCGAGGGCATCACCCGCACTATCCAGGCCATCATCGACGATTTCACCGACAAACTCGGTCCCGGCATCCCACTGGTTGCTGACGTCATCCCACAGATCTTCCATGACCGCGCCTATTACGACTTCAGTCGCTATGGAGTAACGTCCAAAGAATTAAGGCGACCGAGAGAATTGGATCCAGAACAGCTGCACATATTCACGCCAGAAATATTTCCCAACAGCTCTAAAGAAAAAAAATACATTTTCAATTCGTTAATCGGTTGTGTCGCATTGAGGAGATTAAGATAGAGAGCGCTCATAAACCGCGAATCTATGACTCGTCTTGCCTCCAGTTTTTTCTTTACCCTGCGCGAAGCCCCGGCAGAGGCCGTAGCCGTAAGTCACCAGTTACTCCTGCGCGGCGGATTCATCCGGCCCCTCGCCGGTACAGCCGGACTTTATACTTACGGACCTTTGATGCAGCGGGTACTGCAGAAGGTGAGCCGCATCGTGCGCGAAGAGATGAACGCAACCGGTGCCCAGGAAGCTCTGTTTCCGCAGTTGCAACCGTCGGAAATCTGGAAAGAATCAGGGCGGTGGACCGTCTACACCCAGGACGGCACGATGTTCACCCTCAAAGATGGCCAGGGCGAACAGGCGCGTGAATATGGCCTCGGTCCGACCCACGAAGAGGCAGTCTGCGACTTTGTGCGCACGGGCCTCAAATCATACCGCCAGTTGCCTTTTCATCTCTATCAGGTGCAGACCAAGTTCCGCAACGAAAAGCGACCTCGCTTCGGACTGATGCGCGGGCGCGAATTCATCATGAAAGACGGCTACTCGTTCCACGCAACTCCTGAAAGCCTCGATGAAACCTACCAGGCCATGTACCGGGCCTACACCAATATGTTTCGTCGTACCGGTCTCAATTTCCGGGCGGTCGATGCCGACTCCGGAGCAATCGGCGGTTCGGGGTCTCAAGAATTCATGGCCCTCTGCGATATCGGCGAAGATACAATCCTCTACTGTGACGCAGCAGGTTACGCCGCCAATGCGGAGAAAGCTCTCTCCATCCCACCTGCAGCAGAGCCCATTGCTCCTGGCAGCTACGCAATCAAGCCGACACCCGGCATCCGCACTGTCGAAGAGCAAGCAGCCCTGCTGGGTGTACCTGTCTCGCGCATCGTTAAAAACATCCTCTATGTTGCCCTCTACGTTGGTGGGGCTGAAAAGCCCGTGCTCGTCTCGATCCGGGGCGACCGACAGGTCAACGAGGTAAAGCTTAAAAATCGCCTCGACTGCCTCGATATTCGGCTTGCCTCGGAAGCGGAAATTGGCCGCCTCGTTGGGGTGAAACCCGGCTTCGTCGGCCCCGACGCTCAAATTCCTGGAGCAATCAAGCTTGTGGACCGCACTGTCGAGTTACTGACCAACTTTTCAACCGGCTGTAACCAGGACGGCGTGCAGTGCATCTATGCCAACTGGGGTGAGCAGAACTTGCAACTGAGCGAGGTTCTCGATCTCGACACGGCTCAGGCAGGAGACGGCTGCCACCTGCAGCCGGAAATGCCGCTTTTGAGCGCACGCGGCGTCGAACTCGGGCATATCTTCAAGCTCGGCACCAAGTACACAAGACCGATGCAGGTCGTTTTCGCAGACGAAGCCGGAGAAGCAAAACCGGCCCTGATGGGCTGTTATGGCGTCGGCATCTCGCGCCTTGCAGCCGCCCTCGTCGAGCAATCTCACGATAAAGACGGCATCGTCTGGCCGCTCGCGGTGGCACCATATAGCGTGATCGTCGTACCCGCCAACCTGCAAATCGATGCCCAGCGCCTCGCCGCCGAGGAACTGTACGGCCAGCTTGAAGCAGCTGGGGTCGAAGTCCTGCTTGACGACCGCGATGAGCGGGCCGGGGTGAAATTTAAAGACGCCGACTTGATCGGCATCCCGCTTCGCGTCACGATCGGGCGCGACCTCGAGCAGGGATTGGTGGAAGTGAAAGTTCGAGAAACCGGCAGCGTCGAAAAAGTGCCGCTTGTCGATGCACTCGGCTATCTCAAAGCGCAACTCGACAAGTCCTAGACTCGCTTTCCACTTCGCGCTAGCTTGAACCTGGACCGATTGGGAGCGAATACTTTGCTGCTGGATAGCCCTTCGTACTTTTTAATCCTGGCCGGGCTGCTCTCCGTTCTCACCGCCGGCTTTGCGATGCAGGAGATGATCAAGCAGGCCTGGTTGCGCGAGGAGAAGCCGAGTATTGGTGGATTGCTCGTGCCGTTCCTGGCGATGTGCGCCGGATTCATTGTGATGATGGCAAGCTGCTTGCAGGTTTTCGGCATCCCAGCTTCCGGGGCTTTCGGCTTCTCCGTGCCTTTTATCCTGGCCCTTGCAGGCTTCGTCTGGTGGCGGCTGGCCGCCGAGCTTTCCGGCTCCGGAGGCAGCTTCTTCTAACGTGTGGTATGGGGGCTAGAGTGCACGTAGCAGTCTGCTTCAGAAAGAATTCTGTCTGTCCCTAAAGCAACCCCAGATTTGTTAGAGTGATAGGAGTCTGTCCAGCAGTAGGGCCATTTTTTGTCCTTGTTGGGTGATGTTGTTTAGAGAGACAAGAAATGACAATATTTGTTGGCAACCTGCCATTTTCAGTTAGCGAGCAAGCCATTTCGGAAGCCTTTGCCGAATATGGAACTGTGAAATCCGTCAAGATCCCGACCGACCGTGAAACCGGCCGTCCTCGCGGTTTTGCCTTCGTTGACCTTGAGACCCCGGCCGCTGAAGAGCTGGCCATCAAGGAACTCGATGGCGCCAGCTGGGACAACCGCGAGATCCGCGTCAACAAAGCCGAGCCGAAGCCGGAGCGTTCCAGCGGTGGTGGTGGTGGCTACCGTGGCGGCGGCAACAGCGGCGGCGGCGGTGGTGGTTACGGCGGTGGCGGCGGTGGCGGTGGCGGCGGTGGCCGTCGTTACTAAGCAGCGCTAGC
The DNA here is from genome assembly GCA_031399965.1 of Gloeobacteraceae cyanobacterium SOY_34_metabat_159. GTDB lineage: Bacteria > Cyanobacteriota > Cyanobacteriia > Gloeobacterales > Gloeobacteraceae > JANNPH01. Next base: position 8,518 of record JANNPH010000224.1, read on the forward strand.
TTACCTTCCTTTAAAGCCCGACCCACACGTACGTGTGGGCCGGGCTTCTAGTTATTGGGTGTCTTACCCCGGATCGATGCCCTGTTCCCGTAGCTGCTGCTCCAGAGCTGCGACCCGTTGCCGCTCGTGCTCGGCACGCATCTGCGCCTGATCGGCTCGCTGCCTCTCCTGTGCGACCTGTTCTTCCGGCGCGGGTAGTCGCTGTCCATCCTGGTCGAACCAGTACAACCACTCGCGCCGCCAATCTTTGTACACCCCTTCGCCCCGACCGATCGCTATCCCGGCATCCGGCATCCAGACGGGTTCGCCCAGCTGGCGTTGGTAAGCGCCGTCGATGAGCCGGTAGCACTCGAAGGGACCATGCTTTCGCCTGAGAAGCGGGTTGAAGACGAGGTAGAAGGGAATGCCGATGTCCTGGTAGAGGTTGAGCTTGCTGTCGTACTCGCCCCGGTAGGTGCGGGAGACGACTTCCAGGACCAGGGTCGGAATTGCGCCTTCCTCCCAGAGTACGTAGCTGAAGCGGCCGTTTTCGCCCCGGCGGCGCGGCACCTTCAGGCTTAAAATTCCATCTGGAACGATCGCATCAGCGTCCGGAGCGTAGTAAAGACCCATATTTTACCGAAGAACCAGTCGTCGCGCGTTGCCCAGGCCAGGGCAAGACTGGCGGCAAGTAGTCCTGGTACATCAATCTGCAGTTCGCTATCCACAGGCTTTCTGTCGGAGTCGGGTAGTTCCGCTGCAGTGGGTAGACGCTCAGAAGGATCAAACTGAAACATAGGAAACTCCCCTTTGCTCACTCCAGTCTACCGAGCGGGTGACCGCCGGGCGGGCGTCGGACAGCTGCCAGTCAAAGGACAGGTGAAAGCAAGCGGGTCGTCTTCACCGCCAGCCTGAACCAGAAGGGCTTGCGCTCGAATTCGCCAAGATCGGCGGCATCTGAGTTATCGAGGTCTTTTAAGAGCATCTGCTCGACACGTCTCGCGAAATGGGAGTCGATGGCGAAATTCATCACCTCGAAGTTGAGCAAAAAAGAACGGTTATCGAAGTTGGTGGTGCCGACACCGGCAATTTCGTCATCGATGAGAATGACCTTCTGATGCATGAACCCAGGTCGATAGCGATAGAGCTTGATACCGGCCGCTTTTAACTCTGGATAGTAGGAGTACGCACACAAGTAGGCGCTCAGGTGGTCAGCATGGCTCGGCAGAAGAATGCGTACATCGACGCCGCGCATCGAGGCTAGTTTGAGAGCTGTCAACACCGAATCATCAGGTACAAAGTAAGGACTTGCAATCCAGAGGCGGCGACGGGCGAGATTAATGGCGTTGGCGTAAAAGAGAATGCAGGCGCGTTGTCGGTCCGCCGGACCCGTTGGGAAGACAAAGACAGCAGCATCGCCCGAGTCGGCCGATGCAACAGAAAAGTTGACCTCCGGCAACTGTGCCGTCGCCCAGAACCAGTCCTGGAGAAAACAGTACTGCAGGCAATCGACAGAAGGACCCTGAACTCTGAGGTGGGTGTCGCGCCAGGGGCGCAGGCGGGGATTTTTGTCGAGACCCAAATATTCGTCGCCCAGGTTGAGACCGCCCATGCAGGCAGTATGGCCATCCACGACCAGGATTTTGCGATGGTTGCGGAAATTGAGCTGCAGGCGGTTGTAGAGTCCCTTGGTGCTATGGAAAGCACTGATCTGAATATTTTGCAGGCGCAGTGATTCGAGGAAGGTACGCGGCAGGTTCTTCGAGCCGACTTCGTCGTAGAGAAAATAAACCTGTACCCCTTGTTTTGCCTTGGCAATCAGGGCTTCTCGAAAACGGTTGCCGACGCCGTCGTCATTGACGATGTAGGACTGCAGCAGGATGTACCGCTCCGCCGCCGCAATCGCGGCGAGCATCGCTTCAAAGGTCTCCTTGCCATCGATTAGCAGTTCTAAATGATTACCGGCAGTAAACGGAATTGTCGCCAGTTCGTCCGCCAGACATTGCAGTTGTGACCATTCGCCAATAGAGGTCATCCTGTAGCGCAAGATGGCTTGATGACCTTCGCGAATGAGTTCTCGGTGCTTGTCATAGGCTCCCCGCATTGCCTGGTCATAGCCCCGAAATTTGTCGCGGCCGAAGATCCAGTACAAGGGTATGCTCAGCCAGGGAAAGGCCACAAGGGAGATACTCCAGGCCACTGCTCCTCGTGAGGAGCGTACATGCATCACTGCGTGGGCGGCATTGCCGATGCCAAGCCCATGTACTAGAAAACTCAGGGTACTCCAGACAGTCAGGAGAGACGCTATGTCGATGTTCACCTGTGTCCTCCCGCTCAAAAAACCGCCGACGCCAATGTGGTTACTCTATTGCTGAAAGAAAAATTCCGCGATCATCGGCTTGTGATCGGACGAGAAGACATGGTGCAGCCGTTGCCCGCTCCCCCTAACCTGCAATCCTCTGTAGAAGATGTAATCGAGGGTGGGAAAAGATAAAAAAGTCTTTTCCAGGTTTCTGGGAGGCTCAAAAATGACGGCCTTCAGCCCCAGTCGTCCAACGACTTCAGCGATTGCAGCAGCACGCGGCAGGTTCCACGTATTGAAATCTCCTGAGAAAAGCACAGGCCCACGATGAACTGCGATGTTGTGTTCTAGATCGCGCATCTGTGCCCTGAATTTAGCGAGGCTGGCGAAGTTGATGAAGTGACTGTTGACGACTAGAAGTGTGCAATCTAACCCCACAAGCCGGTAGATGCTGACTAGCGAAGCCTTTGGGGTTCCGCTCAAGGGTTCAAAGTCGCTTGTCAAGAGTGGCTTGGCGCTCACCGGCATCGCCCGCGCCGCCGTCAGGATACCGGAATAGGCGTTGTGGTGCACATCGATAAAGTTGGGAACGTAGTTCCAGTGCAGGTCAATCAACTCTGGCGACAGGTGCTCACTCTTGTCGAGGCGCACCTCCTGAAAACAGAGCAAATCCGGTATGTAACGCGTGTAGGCGGCGAAGAAGTCTTTCTGCCAGAGTGCACCGTAATTGCTCCTGGCAATATTCCAGTTCATGACTTTGATCGAGGCCGGATCGAGCGCCGTTGGGCAATCTGCTCCCCCGGTCAGTATGATTGCCTCGGTACTAGAAAACCGCTTCCAGGGCACGAACCTCCTGGCCAGAGGTGCAAAAATATTCTCTCTCGGTTCGGCCACGCAGACTCCTTCTCAGGCTCCTTTTCGCAGGTCTGAAACATCCCAGGCGCGGTCGATATCGTCGGTTCTATCGTGGTCATCCGACTTCAACAAACGTTCCAGTTCCCCGGACAGCTGGCGGGAACGGGCCACCAACACCTTTTCGTCTTCTTCCTCGGCCATTTCCCGCAACAGCTGCTCGTCATTGGCTTTAAAGGTGCGCGCAACTCGATTGGCCCGATAGGAACGCACACCCAGGAGTTTCAGCGCCTCAACCCCCATCTCCAGAGCCGAGCCGAAGGTTTCTCGCTCGACCACCTCGACTTTGCGCCGGATCAGTTCGTAGGCGTGGCTCCGGTCGATAGCCCGCGCCAGGATTTTTAGATGCGGGAAATGCTTGCGTACGAGATCTACAATCTCCACCGACCTCTCGCGTTCGTCGATAGCAATTATAAGTAGCTTCGCCTGGGACGCACCGGCCGCCTGTAACAAGTCAAGTCGAGAGGCGTCTCCGTAAAACAACTTGAAGCCAAATCGCCGCAGTGTATCGATCTGACCGGGGTTGACTTCCAGGATCGTCACCTGAGACCCATTGGCAATGAGCAGGCGACCGACGATCTGCCCGAAGCGGCCAAACCCGGCGATGATCACCGGATTCTCGTTGTCGTCGATGTCGTCGGCCTCCCGTTCAGCTTCTACCGAGACGAAGCGTGGCTGCACCACCCGGTCGTGGAAGATCATAACGAGCGGCGTCATCATCATCGAGAGGGCGACTACGGCAATCAGCGGCTCTGCTACGGCTGGGGTGAGCACCTGATTTTGAGTCGCAAACGAAAAGAGTACAAAGGCAAACTCTCCACCCTGGGCAAGCGCAAAGGCAAACAGCAAATTCTGGCTCGACTGCAGGCGGAAGAACCGACCCAGTCCGAAGAGCACAGCGAACTTGGTGACAACCAGTCCGATGACCAGCCCAAGGATTAAGAGAGGTTGCTCGAACAACAGATTGAAATTGATGCCCGCGCCGACCGCGATAAAAAATAGCCCGAGCAAAAGACCCTTGAAGGGTTCGATATCACTTTCCAGTTCGTGGCGGTATTCACTCTCAGCCAGCACCACCCCGGCTACAAACGTCCCGAGTGCAGGCGAAAGCCCGACCGCCTGCACCGCCAGTGCTACACCGACGACCAGCAGCAGCGCCGTTGCTGTGAATATTTCCCGTAGCCGGGTTGCTGCAATGAAGCGGAAAACCGGGCGCATCAAGAATCGACCGCCCAGCACGATGCTCCCGAGCAACCCAATCACCAGCAAGGCTTGCTGCCAGGGCGATACGGCGGCTGTCTGGACCGTTTCAGCTGCGACGAAGATGAGTCCGCCAGCTTCCTGGAGCGCGCTCTTTTCACTAAAGGCAAGTAACGGCAGGAGTGCCAGAATCGGAATGACGGCGATGTCTTGAAAGAGCAGTACTGAGAAAGAAGACTGTCCCGCTTCTGATTTCATGACGCCCTTCTCGTTCAGGGTCTGCAGCACAATCGCGGTCGAGGACATCGCCAGGATTAAACCTGTCGCGAGGGACATCTGCCAGGACAAACCAAACAAGAGCGCGATCGCACCGACTGCCGCCGCAGTGACGACGACCTGCAGACCGCCCAGCCCCAAAATCGGCACCCGCAAACGCCACAGCAAGGACGGCTGCAATTCGAGACCGACCAGGAAGAGCATCATCACGACGCCAAATTCGGCGAAGTGCATCACATCTTCACCTTCCTGCCCGACCAGCCGAAGCCCAAAAGGCCCAATAATTACCCCAGCCAGCAAATAACCGAGCACCGAACCGAGCCCCAGCCGCTTCGCGATTGGCACCGAGATAACCGCCGCCATCAGATAGATGAACGCCTGAAAAAAGAAGCCTCCACTACCCATGATGGGTTACCTCCTGGATCTGAATTACTTTGTCGAGGGCATGGTTGAAATGATGAAATTTGCCAAGCTGCTCCCAGTCGATTGTATTGTCGCGTAGAGCGATGATGGCCTGGCGATAATTTTCTGTATAAACTGCTAATTCTTGCTGGCTACCTATCTGATGAGTCCCCTGAACTACAAAAGGTGGTAGATACTCCATCCCGCAGAGTCTGGCGGTCTGCTCGAAAGGTGCAAGCAATTCCCGGACGGTGAAGTAGTTGTGTCCTTCCCGACGATAAGCCTGCTCAGTTCCACCGGTTGTGATTGACGAGAGGAACCGCTTGCCGTGCAGGACGGTACCGGACTTCCCATAGGCAAATCCGTGCTCCAGGACCAGGTCTTGCCACTCTTTCATGATTGCCGGACAGCTGTACCAGTACATCGGATGCTGGAACACGATTACGTCGTGATTGCGAAGTAATTCCTGCTCGAACTGGACGTCGATATCGAAGTGAGGATATGCCTCATATAGATCATGGATAGTGACTGAATCGAGCCCTCGAACAGCTTGAATCAGGTATCGGTTCACCCGTGACTTCTCTAGAGCCGGGTGTGCAAACAAGATTAATATCTGGTTAGTCTGAGCCACGGGTAATGCCTCCAACACTGGGGACTGGTTGTGGATGAGTCCGCTTCAGGTGAGCTGTGCGACGGTGCCTCTGCTTGAGAGGAGTTGAGAAAGTTTTTGACATTCCCCATCGAGCACATCGCCAAGTATAACGGTATCTGCCGTTCTGTCGCCCGCTCAGGCTTATCTCCTGAAGCCCAGGGTCGGCAGCATTCTCGACGGTCGGTAAAACTTTTTCTGATTTTTCAGGCACAGTTCTATGAGACCTTGGTGTCAGTCGCATTCTGCAAGCCTAAATGCCTGAGATCCTAGTAGATAAGCAGCAGTACACAACTTACGTATTATCCGATGGTCATTCGCAAGCCTCAGTGGTACCGGAACGGGGAGGCATTGTCACCAGTTGGCAGTTCCAGGGACAGGAGATTTTCTATTTAGACGCAGAGCGCTTCAAAGATCCCACCCTGTCAGTGCGGGGCGGCGTCCCTATCCTGTTCCCGATCTGCGGCAACCTGCCGGACGACACCTACGTCCTCAATGGTCAGTCCTACACACTGAAACAGCACGGCTTTGCCAGAAACCTGCCCTGGCAGGTAAGCGAGCAGTCTACTACGGATGGAGCGAGTGTCACAGTCAGTCTCAAAAGCGACGAGACGACCCGGACAGGTTATCCCTTCGATTTCGAGTTGAACTACATTTACACCCTTCGCGGAAACTCCCTGGAGTTGCGTCAACGGCACACCAATTTAACGGCCGAACCGATGCCATTTTCAACTGGGATTCATCCTTACTTTGCAGTCGATGACAAGAGCCGTCTGACATTTGACTTTCCCTCGACCGAATACTCAATCAAAGGGGGAAGTGAAATATATTCTTTCGCTGGTCAGTTTGACTTTGAGCAGGAAGAAATTGATTATGCCTTCATCAACCTCACTGCTTCATCGGCTGCTGTCACCGATCAAACCCGTCGCTTGAAACTGACTGTTGCGTACGATGAGCACTACTCGACTCTTGTGTTTTGGGCTGTGAGGGGCAAAGACTTTTACTGTTTAGAACCCTGGAGTTCGCCCAGAAATGCTCTAAACACTGGCAAACATCTGCTCCAGGTGCAGCCTGGGGCAACAGTCGAGACGGTCGTCAGCATGGCGGTAGAGCCGGGCCATTGACGGCACTGCCCTCGGGAGAGACCCTCCTCCTGGCAACTGTAGGCGGGGGTCTCGTGATGGGTAACGATGAGTGCTGACCTGAAACTCGCTCTGTCGAGGCTCTCTAGCCTCAGCAGAGAACCGATTTGTGAGTATTTCGTAAAAATCTCATGTAGCTATGCCTAAGTTCTTCCGGCACGAGTGCGGAAGGAATGATAGGGGATGGTCGCTGTAGACTGTCCCCATACCAGTAAATGCAACTACATCAGAAAACTCTCCCGGTTCTCGCGGGCTTGTTCATGGAATGAACAGCCGCCAGCCTTTTCAGGTCCAGGCACAGCATTATCGAGGAACTAGAAATGTCTTATGACCAGCAAAGACTTCTAGCAGGACACCTCTTGCGGCGAATTGGTTTCGGCCCGTCACCGACAGATGTTTCTGCCGTTATCGCTCAGGGTTGGGATAACTACATTGCTTCTCAAATCATCCCCCCTGCCCAGATGGATAGCGCCACTGAGGCCAAATTTATCGTGGCTCCGGCCAGTGCCACTGATATTCAGGGATGGCAGCGGCGCTGGTATTCCCGGATGCTCTATTCGCCATGGCAACTTCAAGAGAAGATGACTCTGCTGCTGCATGAACACTTTGCGACTTCAAACACCAAGGTCGCCAACGCCGTCTTCATGCACGATCAAGAAGAATTTTTGCGGTCTAAAGCGCTCGGAAACTTCCGTGACCTGTTGATCGGTATTAGCCTGGACAAGGCAATGCTGGTCTACCTGGATAACAATAACAACAACGGAGCAGCAAGAGACAGCCAGGGGAACCCGATTACCCCCAACCTCAACTTTGCCCGTGAGCTTTTGCAGCTGTTTGCCCTGGGTACCACCAAACTGGATCGCTACGGCAACCCCCTGTTCGATTCTGGTGGGAATCCGGTACCAGCCTATACGGAAGCAGATATCAAAGCAGTCGCCAGAGCACTGACCGGTTGGTACATCAAAACTACTACCGATGCTGTCACTGGAGTCGTCACTTACCAGGTGCTGTTCAATCCAAGCCGCCACGATACTGGCAATAAGTTAATCTTCGGAGTGACTATTACCGGTCAGACTGGAGATGCGGGGCGAAACGAACTGCCACAGGTCATTGACTTAATCATGAGTCAATCTACCCATTCACGATTCATTGCCAAGATCTTGATCCAGAAACTGGCAACAGAGACTCCCAGCCCGCGCTATATCAACTACGTCGGGCAAGTCTACTCAAGCAACGGTTTCGACCTCAAATACACTATCCAGGCCATCCTGACCTATCCGGACTTTGCCGGCGAGACAGTCGTCCGCAATCAGTACCGTACACCGATCGAGCAGTTCATCGGAGCGCTCCGGGGCTTGAATGCTTCCTTTGCTTCAAATAGTACCGATAACATCATCCTCACCTGGACCAGAAAGGCCGCTCACCAGATTTACTATCCGCCATCGGTTTTCAGTTTCTATCCGCCGGGCGAGAAGGCCATTTTAGTCAACACAGCCCTGACCACATACCGAGATCAGGCCGCCAACGCTTTCGTCACCAGTGCCAGAGTCAACCTCACGACCTTAGTTCCCCAGAGCGGTCTGACACCGACCATAGCTGTGGATTATCTGAGCGACATTCTGTTGTACGCACCACTCGATGCCTCAGTGCGAAGTCAAATCATCAGCTACATGGCTGGTTCGATCAGCACTACCAAGTTAAGAGGAGCCGCCTGGCTCATCCTCTGTTCACCCGATTTTCAACGCAACTAGGGGGTCGTGATGAGTACTAGAAGGAATTTTTTGAAGCACGGCATATTTGCCGCTGCGGGCCTGTCGCTGCTAACCCAGGCCAGGATGGTGGAGGCCGCAGCACTCAGTAATAAAGTGGTCATCTTTTTGTTTCTGTACGGGGGTAACGACGGCCTGAATACGATCGTACCGATGGATCAGTACGCTACGTATCAGCAGTTGCGCCCAACTTTGCAGATTCCTCAGAGCAAGCTGCTGGTTCCCCCAGGCACCCAGATTGGCTTTAATCCGGGGATGACCAAACTGTACGACCGCTTCGTCAACAAGCGCGACGTCGCTGTGCTGAACGGGATTGCCATGCCCCAGGATTCCGTCGGGCTGTTTGCCCACGACGCCTGCCAGTATGTTTATCAGACCTGCGATATCAGACAGACCACTCGGACCAGCGGTCCTGAGGGCTGGATTGGAAACTACTTCGACACACTGACCAGCACCCCGAATCTGACCGGAATCGACCTTGGCGGCAGTCCGCTTCCGCTGCAAAACAGCGACTATGTGCCGACTTCCATCAGTTCCATCAATGATTTCTACTTGACCCCGAGCTTCGATACGCAAGCCCTACAAGCTGCCTACAGTGGTGTCATGAATGTGCCGGCTGCCAATAATGTCGTAGCTGAGTACAACCGGACGACGCGTGTGCAGGCACTTGCCGATTCGGCCGTTGTCAGGCAGAGCACCTCCGGCTACATGGCCACGGTCACCTATCCGAGTACCTCCCTCGGTAACTCCTTCAAAAACTGTGCCCAGTTGCTCTACGGCGATATGGGCGTGCGCGCTGTAACCATCGGGGCCGGGGGCTGGGATACCCATCAAAATCAAAATGCCGGTGCATCGAGTACAGCCCTGGGCAGCCATGACCGGTTGCTGCAAGGAGTCAGCGACTGCATCGACGCATTCTTTACCGACCTCGAAAACTTAGGGCTTGCCGATAACGTTCTACTGATCACGATGTCCGACTTTGGACGGAATGCTACCGAGAACGCCGATCGAGGCACCGATCATGGTTACTCTTCTGTCGCCTTTGCTGTCGGCAAGATGGTGCAGGGCGGTATCTACAACGCCTATCCAAGTTTGACGGCCCTTGCTTATACCAATAAGCTCAACATCAGGTCAGACTTCCGCTCTGTCTATGCTACGGTCGCAGAAAGGTTCTTAGGGGCCAGTTCCTCTCTGGTGACTGGAGGAAGCTTCCCACTGATGGACTTCCTGTAGTTTATTCTTTAAGCGCTATTCCGCGAAGACGAAACCCCAGCCGATTCAAGAACCGGCTGGGGTTTCGTCTTTGCAAGTCAGGTCAAACCTGCTGTCTGCGCTTGAAGATTACAAGACCCAGCCCACCAGCCAGACCGATCAGACCAGGAAGCATCGATGGTTCTGGAATCTCAGTTGCACCACTTAGAAGTAGAGTAATGGTGTAGTTTCCAAAATTCGGGTCGAATCCATCTGTTGAAACCCAACTGGAGAGCGCACCGGCATTTTGTACGGGTATGGATGGGCCGGTAAAGTTGTTGCCGAACATGAAGTTTCCGCTGGTACCAATCGGGTCGAAATCTGCGCCGGAGATAGCGAGATAGTATGTGCCGCTGGTGGTCGGCGTGTAGGCGAATGCAGCATTGAGACTGATTGGACCGGAATTATCGTTGCCGGTAATTCCCTGGCCGGTCGCATTAAATAGAAAAAGCTGACTGTCAAAAAAAGGATCGCTGACCGTCGCTGTGAACGAAACGCCTGCTGTCAGACTGATACTAAACAGATCAGCGTTGAATGTATCACTGGTGAGCTGGCCAAGAATGGTATCTCCAGTATTGAAGCTCCCTAGTATTGCCGCAGTACTCGTCTGGTCGCCGACATCGCCGGACTCACTAAAAAGCGTGGCAGCCAGAGCCGGGGCGGCAAGATTGCCGCCCAGTATCAAGGCTGCTAAAACTGAAAAAGCACGTCGCATTATTATCCTCATCAGTGGAACAACTCAGTCTTTAATCGCGCCGAATTCGAGCACTCTTCAGCGTCGAAACGACTACATAGATAGTCTTCCCTTGTAATCTTCATAATCTACTCGCAAACATACCGAAGCTATTGCATATTCATACAGTACTAAGTTGTTTGCTCAGACGTTTGCTTGAAGATTACGAGGGTAGATCAGCACACCACAATGTGCCTGAACCGTCTCAATCACAGATGACTACAGGACTCGATTCCAGGCTGTATGCTGCGTTATTTCCGCAATTCAGCCAATCCAGACTGCTCAATCGGGTTCGCTTGCCAGTTGCTTGCCGGACGGGCTGAAATCGAACAATCGGGCAGGCTCCTAACTATTAACGAGCGGCTCTGTTTTAGTTTCGACCTGAAGAGTGGAGGAAGTCTTAGTTTCAACAGTCAGGTTTGGTAAGCCTTCCAGTTTTTCGCGAGGCGCTACTGCTTCTGGTACAGCCTGTGGCACCAGGACCGGTAAGCTCTGCGGCAAGCACTTCACCTCCAGCGGCGTCGTGCCGGCTACTTCACCATCGATCACCACTTTCTGGGGCGGGTTGGTCGTGATGCGCAGGTGCGAACAGCGGAAGTAGCCAATGTTGTCGCGGGACACCGGCAAGTGCTGCAAAGCAGTCGAGAACAGATGGTAGCCCGTCGCAACGGCCTCCAGGAGCGAGCGGGCGGCGACGATGGTGATGTCGAGCAGGCCATCGTCGGCGCGCAAAGTTGCTGGTCCCTGAGCGAGGATTGAGGTAGGCGGTGCTACGTTGGCCACGGTCACAGCCGCCGCCTGGCAGACGATGCGCTGATTTTCCGTCTCGACTGTGAGTTCGAAGACGGCCAGTTCGCTCAGGTGCTGCAGGCCGGTGAGGACGTAGGCGAGTATACCCAGGCGACTTTTGCGCTCGCGGGTGGTTTGCTCGATGGTCAGCGCTTCAAAACCGATACCGGCCAGGAGCAGCATCGGTCGGCCGTTGCATTGCGCAGTATCGATGCGGCGAACGTGTCCGTCGAGGATTACCTGGCAGGCTTGCTCGATGTCGGTCGGTACACCCAGATCTGTGGCAAGGGCGTTCGCGGTGCCGCGGGGGATGATGCCGAGCGGAATGCTCCGGTTAATCAGCACTTCTGCCACCGCCGAGAGCGTGCCGTCGCCACCCGAGGCAATAATCAGCTCCGCTCCTGCAGCCAGGGCGTCGCGGGCGAGACTGTCCGCATCGCACTCGGGGCTGGTCTGGCAGATATGCAGATCCAAGGACGGTTTGAGTCGCTGTTCGATCAGGGCTAGATCCGCTTCACCGCTGGAGCGGCCGGCCACAGGGTTAAAGATCAGCCAGGCATTTTTGACCACGAGCAATCTCTATTCAGGCTTGCTTCTACTTTCTCTGGTTCAGTCGGTATTTCTCTCACCCTTAAGGGTAGAACTTGCACCGTTCGCTGCTGTCGTCAGGCAGCAACCGTGGGCGAGAGAAAGCTCAAAATGGTGCCGCTGCGCGCTGGTAACTCGAGTTCCAGTTTTTCGTCACTCAGTTGAGCGGTTCCGGGACCGAACAGCACCTTAACTGTTTGACGAGATTCATCGAGGTCGAGTGCAGCTCTAGTTTGCTCAGTACCGGCGTTGACGGCAACGACGATGTACTCATCCTCCCAGGCCCGCGCGAACACGTAAGTCTGGCCCGACGCCTGCAGAACCCGGTATGCACCGGTGCGCAGGGCGATATAGGAGTGGCGCAGGGCGATGAGCACACGGTGGTACTCCAGAAGTTCTTTGTCCCAGAGCAGTTCGGACGGGAAACCCTGGCGGGAGTCGGGGTCGATGCCGCCGGGCAAGCCCACTTCGTCGCCGTAGTAGATGCTCGGTGCGCCTGGGAAAGTCAGCAGCAGCAGCGTAGCAATCTCGACGCTCGCCCGGTCGCCCCCGGCAATCGTGAGCAGGCGCGCCGTATCGTGGCTTGCCAGCAAGTTGAGTTGCGTCTGGGCAATTTCCCAGGGGTAAAGATTGACGACGCGCTCCATTTCGGCCCCGTACTCGGCGGCAAATAGAGCCGGATAGGGCTTATAGGAGCGACCCTGAATGTACTCCAACTGCACCCGGTCACCGGCGCTAAAGGCGATAGTCGGAGCGGCAAACAGGTAGTTCATCACGCCGTCAAACTGGGTACCGTCAAGCCAGGCACTGGCGTCGTTCCAGATCTCGCCCACGATGTAAGCGTCGGGATTGATGGCCTTGATGCGCGTGCGAAATTCCTGCCAGAACCCCTCGGCCTGCACGCACTCAGGTACATCGAGCCGCCAACCGTCGATACCGGCTCTCAGCCAGTACTCGGCTACCTGCATAATGTACTCGCGGACAACCGGGTTTTTGTGGTTGAACTCGGGCAGGGCACGGTTGTTGTCCCAACAGGCATAATTGGCCGGTTTTTCGCCGTCGTAGGGAGAGAGAGGCCAGCCCGAGAGCCTGAACCAGTCGAGCCAGGGTGAGAGGACGCCGTTTTCAAGAATGTCGTGAAAGAAAAAGAAGCCGCGGCTCGCATGGTTGAAGACACCGTCGAGCACCACTTTGATCCCCCGGTCGTGGGCAGCGTCGAGCATCGCTTTAAAGGCTTCGTTGCCACCGAGGAGCGGGTCTACTTTGTAGTAGTCGTGAGTATGGTAGCGGTGGTTGCTCGCCGACTGAAAAATCGGCGTGAAGTAGATGGCCGTGATACCGAGGTCCGCCAGGTAATCGAGCTTTTCGACAACACCCCAGAGATCGCCACCTTTGTAGCCGTAAAGGGTCGGTGCGGCCGCCCAGTCTTCAAGGGCGACTGAGTGGAAGAGCTGTTGCTTGAACTGCTGAGAGCGCGAGAAGCGATCAGGGAAAATTTGGTAGAAAACAGCATGCTTGACCCAATCGGGTGTCTGAATCTGCATTGGAGGATTTCCTACATTCACTACATAAAGATTGGCCACCCGCCGGTTCGGCTATCAGGAAGGCTGAGTGGTGTGATATGAATCTACTTGGCAACATCTCACGTCAGTACATGGCTTATTCGCGTCGGTATTTCCGGTTCTATTCTCACGTGCTCAGACGAGACATGGAAGCACTGCACTTCGGCAACTGGGGCTACCCGCTGCTGATTTTTCCAACCAGCAATGGGCGCTTTTTCGATGCCGAAGATCGAGGTCTGATCGCCAGTTTACGATCCCACATCGACAAAGGCCACGTTCAGGTATTTTGCGTCGAGACCCTCGATTCAGAGTTGCTGCTGGCTTCAGGCGTGAGCCTATCTGAGCGGCGCGACCGCTGGCTCGCGCTCGAACGCCACTGGACCAGCGAATTTATTCCCTACATCCGCCACCGTGCCCACAACGATTTCGTCGTCGCGGCCGGTTGTTCACTCGGAGCCACCCACGCGCTCAACCTGACTTTGCGCCACCCCAGCCTCGTCAGACGCTGTCTCGCCATGGGTGGACCTTATGACCTGGAGGGCATCGGTCCTCTATGGGGACAACAACACATCGACGGTCGTGAGATCTATTTCATCAACCCGATGGCCTACATGGCCAATATGAGCCACGAGCGCTGGCTCGAACTGGGGGGCGGGTATACCGACATCAAGTTATTGAGTGCTCACGACGATTTTTGCCTCGAAGACCACTGGCGGATGGCTCGTCTCCTGGAGCACAGCGGTATCAATCACCATCTGGAAGTCTGGAACGGAGGCCACGACTGGCCGGTCTGGTGCGCCCAAATTGCCGCGTTTGCCTGAGGGAGAAATCAAGATGACTATCGAAGACTACTGGGTCGGCAGCCTGCACTTCAGCGAGAGCTTCGGCGACGATACGGTCAGCCGACTCAACGCCCTGCCGCCTGTGACCGCTTGTGACGGCCGACGCTATAAAATCCGCGCCGAGCACCTTGCGGTGCACGAGGTCACAATCGATTACCAGACCAAGTACCAGATGGTGATCGACCGCTACAGCTACCTCTACCCGCAGGCCATCGGACTATTCATGGGCTACGCCTTTCGGGGCGTCTACATGATCAATAATCCCTTTGGTTTTTACTACTATCTCAACAACAAAGACGCTGCCTACATGGTGGCACGCGAACTGGGTATCTCGATTCCAAAGACCTACATTCTGCCGCCTAAAGAAGTGCCTGCGTTTACGAATACTGACTTCAAATATCATCGTCACTTCGACTGGCAGGGAATGACCGAAGAACTCGGATGGCCGCTCGTCATTAAACCCGCCGATGGTAAAGAGGCAGTTGGTTTCAACATTGCTCACAATATCGATGAACTGCTCTACTTCTATAATCAATCGGGTCCAAAAGTAATGCTGTTACAGCAGAAAGTTCCCACACCTTTCCAGTGGCAAATTCGGGCTCTGTGTGTCGGCCGCAAGATTGTCCCCATCAAGTATATTTTTCGCAAAATGGATGCGAGTGAATATCTTTTTGAACCTGATTTCCTGGGACCTGAGTTGGGTCAACGGGTGATCGATACCTGTAAGATTATCAATCGCCTGCTCGGCTATGAAATGAACTCCGTCGAGATGTTCGTCGATCAAGATGGCGTCCTGCAGGCGATTGATTTTAATAACCCGGTGCCCGACGGTCGCCGCAGTGCGTTGGGAAGCATATTCTACGAGGACTACCAGCAGGCCCTCGTTGCCCTGGTCATCGAGATAGTGCGTGAACAGCGCCAGTTTAACTTCCTGCCAGTAGAGACCAATACCTTTGCAGAAATCGCCCGCCGCAAAGATCTCACCATCGAGGATAAATTTCAGGCAGCGCTTGCAGTCGCAAACCAGTACTACGTGAGCGAGCAGCCGCTACCAGTTCCGGGCGAGCCAATCTTCACCTATGATTCTTAAGGCTTTACTGAACGAAGTGTTGCGGTATGTACAAAAAAAATTCCTCCTTACAGCGGGTTTTGAGCAAGGTTTTGTTGGTATCGGCAGTCTGCCTGGTGCTTGCGGGTCTGTCCGGTGTCAAGGCTAAAGCCGCTCTCAACCGAAATGACTTTCCGATCAAGGTTTACATCAATCCCTACATGGCTGAAACAAAAACCGCGGAAAATACGGGAGAACTGATTTCAGAAGATGCACTGAGATCGATTCGGCAGGGTGTACTCGATTACACTCGTCTGGTCATGACGGCACCTTCGGGAGCCGATTCGCTCTTTTATGTCTTCACCCTACGTAAACAAGCAGAAGAGAAAGAAGAAGCAAAGCTACTGGACGCCGGGGTATTTGAATTTGTGGGCCGCCCCGAGCAAGCGACCTTAATTATCGAGGGTGCCAATCGCACTCGGCTCGACAGCATCAAGGGCGGAGCCGAGAGTCCGGTCGGCACTTTTCAGACTACGAGAGATTTGCGGGTAGGCCGTATTTTGCTCGCTTTGCAACGCAATGTGTATGAACAATTTACCGAATTTGATCTGCGCATAGTTCTCATGCACGAGATTGGTCATGCGCTTGGCCTGGAGCACCAAGATGAGCAAAAATGTAACTTCATGGCTCCCGTCAATTACTCTTGCTTTTCGGATAGACTTCTTGATTGTAAATCTGAGAATCTTACTTCGCGGTGTATTGGAGTCCTGCTTTCTCAAATTCGAGCAGTAGATAGCCAGATTGCTGCTGAGCCCGGCAAAGACGAGCCCGACCGTGGGACCGGACCCGTAGTGGAGATGCAAAATTACGCCACGGCCATCCAGACCAAAGTTGCAGAGATGGTTTCATCGCTCCCCCAGGCCAGCCAGAGGGGTAAGCTTGCGCTCACCGTCGCGACAGGAGGTGTACTCAAAGAAATCTCGGTTGCTCAGTCCTTCGGATCAGAAGCGGACGCGGCAATCGTCACCCGAGTCAGGAAAATGTCGCCTTTTGACCCACTCCCAGCTGCCTATACAGAGACCGATTTCAGTTTCACGCTCACCCTCACGCCCAAAAGGGTAGTCGATGACTATGTTCAGCAGATCAAGCCCGCCGTGCTCGCTCAACTGGCACGCCTGACCGGCCTGACGCAGGTCGGTCAGGTTTATCTACAAATCTTCGGCAAAGGCGAGATAGGGGAAGTGAAAAGCCTGGCTTCCTTTGGCAGTGACAGACTCGACCAACAGGCAATCGCCAATATTAAGGCTCTCTCGCCGCTGCCGCCGATCGCGAATTTCGATGCGACCGATTCTATCTATGCAACCTTCAACTACGGACCACAGCGTACTGCAAGCCCTGTAAAGTCCAAACAGCCCTGAATCAAACCTGTTCTAAGTTGAGAGCAACCTGAGTACGGAGTGGCGCACCGATCTGTGGGGCTGCGGCAAGCGAACTACAAAAGTCGTCTGGCACGCCTGGCTTCGCACCTCTACGGTCCCACCCAGTTGTCGGGCCAGTTTGCGCACGAGAGCAAGACCCAGGCCGGTGCCGCCTTGTTGCCGGGTGTCCATACCGGGTACGCGGTAAAATCGCTCAAAAATCTGTTCGAGATCGGCGAGCGGGATTTCGACTCCTGAGTTGCAGACAACCAACTCGACAGCCTGCTGTGAATCAGCCGCCGGGCGGATCTCAACGAGGATTGAGCCACCAGCCGGTGTGTACTTACAGGCGTTGTTAACCAGTTCAGTGGTGATGCGCTGGAGACTATTGCGATTGCTTTTTAAGGGTGCCGTGGCCGGGTCGATGCTCATCTGTAGAATCTGCTGATTCTGCTCGGTGTAGAACCGGAATGGTTCGATGAGCGGTGGCAACCACTCGGCAAAGACAATGGTTTCAAGGTGCAAAGACTGCTCGTCGTCCTCAGCGCGCTGTAAGTCGAGTAAGTCGTTGATGAGCCGGGTTTCGCGGGCGCACTCGCTAGTGAGGATTTGCAAGTAACGTTCTCGCTGCTCGGGTGTCACGTCTTTTTGCAACATCTTGGTTGCGAGTTTGATGTTCGCCATCGGCGCACGCAATTCGTGGGATACGGCGCTCAAGAAGTCTTCTTTGAGCTGGTCGAGTTTCTGACTGGCAGCGGTGACCCGCACAAACAAAAAGTGAATGACTAGCAAAATGGTTCCAAGGATACCCGAGGCCGCGAGCATAAAAGGAATAAAGACCTCAATGGCTGACTTGAGGGGCGTCTCGGCGGGCATGTAGACGACCTGCACCCCCGGTATTCCGCCAAGCTGCCAACCATAACCGTGGACCAGCCCGTAGCGCGAGGTAACGCTTTTGGGGGCAGCAGCGGCAGTGCTGTGACAGGCCAGACAGGAAGCCTTGTTGACAACAATCGGACGTGCGATAAAAAATAATTTTTTTCCTGAGGCTGCATGAAATCCCCGCGACTCGTCAACAGTCGGGTTGCTGCGGAAGTACTGGATGAGGGTCGTCTCAAAAGCATTCGCCTTTGCCTCTGGATTAAAAGGATCGAGCGTAGCCTGTCGGTAACTCAATTCGCGGTATTCCTCCCGCCGATTGACGGATTCAAAGACTTTGCGGGCCGCGTAGGACGCGAGCGACGGGGGATGAAAATGTTCGTTCAACTCGGAGTCAAACAAGGGTTTGACTTCAGAGGAAGTGAAATCGCGCACGGAGTTCATGGTCTCCAGAAACAGAGCAGACTTAGCTGCAACCTGTTCTTCTGCCTCGCGCTGCAACAGCGTGGCAAAGACTGTACCGGAAACACCAACACCGACTACGAACACGATCCAGAGCAGTTTGGTGAAAAGTTTTCCCGACTTTTGAGTCACAAGTCAAGCTCATCGAGAGTGGAACAGGCCTTAAGCCAAAAGCAGCCCAGGTAGATCAGAGTCGAACATTGTTCTTGAGACTAGAAGGGGGACTTTAAAAACTGATTCTATGGATAGGGATAATCTACCCATAATGAGCGGGCCAAATGCATCAGCATAAATACGCGTTACCGATTGGCATCGGGAGGCCGCCTGCCCGCAATTCCACGGAGACCGACGATTGGGATGGAAGTGTTGAGTCTCTCAAGTCTACACACCGGCAAGCAAGGTGTTCTCAAGCTCCCCGAGAGACTTTTACCGTCTGATGGAGGCAGGGGAGAAGAGCCGCCTGGTGTCCAACATCGTCGGCCACATCTCTGCCGCTCGTCGCGAAACCCAGTTCCGCCAGATCTGCCACTTCTTCCCAGCAGATACAGGCTACGGGATGCGGGTCGCACGAGGGCTCGGCATCAACCTCGAGTTGGAAATGGCCAGGATGTTCAACCGTCCTGCAACCTCCGAAGCGGTCTGACGTATCACCGCTGTACCCCAGCCCGGGGTCAGTCTCCAGGCTGGGGTACTTTTTGGTGGTTTGCCAGAGGCAAACGTCCGATGATGTTATGAGGTCTCACGGACGGCTTCGGCAGTTTTCAGTTGGATATCCCGATAGATCCGGGTCAGTGCGATGGCCGCAACGGCTGTCCAGAAAATTCCCTGGAGCCAGGGCAACTGATGCAAGGCAGGAATACTCGCAAAAGCGACGAAGGTAACGACTGAAATGCTGCTGGTGAAGTTGAACATCTGGTTACGCATTGCCTCAGGGACAATTGCTACCCGCTTGTGCTTGAGATACCGGCCGTAAAGCTGTTCCAGCCCCAAGAAGAACCCATACGTTGCACCCATGAAGACCACTTCCGTCAGGGGAGCAGCCACAAATTTTGGCACTCCCGGCCAGAAAAAGAAGCCGGGATCAAGCAACTGGGCAAAGACATTGCTTTCACGACTCCATCTAGCAGACAGGTAAGCATCGAATGTGCCCTGGTTCCAGTAGGGATAGCTATAGAAACCAAGGACCAGTCCCCAGTAGCTGTAGTTGAAGCGACGGCGAGCCGGGTTCAAAATATCTTTCCAGTAAGCTTTTTTTGCGTCGATGTCCGGGCAATAAGTTTTGCAGGCTGAGCAACTCGCGCACTTTGAATTTTTTGGCTTGACCTGTTGATTGACAAACAGCTTTACGCTGGACAACACTTCTTCGACCGGTCCCATTGGGCAAAGGTAATGACACCATGTTTTGCCGGTGAAGTAGGTATTCGTGGTCAGGGCAGTACCGAAGAGCAAAATCGTTGCTCCCAGAAGCAAATAGCAGTCGCTATTGATAAAAAGCAAACGGGCAATACCAAGGCTGATGGCCAGCGTCACGAGCCTCAAATCGTAGCTATGCTTCTCAAACCAGGTATTTCTCAAGTTTGGTCTGCTTTTACGGTCCAAGTTTGCAAATAACTGAGAGAACCAGGAAAGCGGACAGATACTGCGCCACTGGTGGTAGCCGGCCAACAAGATAAATAGTGCCAGGCCCGACACACTCGTCCAGGCGACCAGCATCCCCATAGGCATAAATTGCTGAGGATCTTCTGGTAGTAGCACCCCGAAAAAGCGCCCGTATGGACCGACGTAAGGTTCGAGAGCAATGCAGAAAAGACCAACAATGAGCAGGCAAAATAGAACAGCTCCGGTCAATTGCTGACCTCGGCTTTGGTTATAGTTCATGGTTAATTAGGTGCTGAGAGGTAGATTTCTACTGGTTAGTTTGGACATTAAGTTATGCAGATCTACCAGTTTAAATACGGAGATTTTGTGACACACGTGCGGCATTAAAAGAGCATACCTGCCTGCACTCACAATTTGTTGGGAAATCACCAGAAAAGAAGCCGGGCCAGGCCACTTCCATGCCTCACACAGTTGCTCCATCTGACTTGCTCAGGTTAGCGTCCGCGTTTCAGAGTACGTAGACCTGGATCACCAGCGGCAATTCTGCGTCTGGTTCGTGGCCAAAGCAGTAGCTCAGGCGGCATGGGCAAGCGGCACAGAACCTGCCTGCAACTCATCGATGCACTCCCGCATCGCCTGAGTTGCCTCCTCACAAGTGCCGAAGCTGAGGGGCGATCTGTACTCTTGTCCAAGTTCGTTTGCGCAACGCACCAGGAAGCCCTCCCGATGCACGGTGGCAAATATCGTCCAATCAAGATGGCAAAAGGTGAAGACGGTCTCAGTATTCATTCAGTTTGAAGAACAAGCCAGTGAAACTCTTATCTTTAGATACGGTATCAAGTATCAAAAAGATGCACAGATCCAGTAGAAATCGGTAAAGGCTTTCAGGTTTTTACCCCATAAAACTAAAATACCCCGGTTATACCGGGGTATTTCGGTGCAAAGGCAGTTAGCGCTTGCCTTTTTTATCTTTGCCTGCGTGGCCCTTGAAGACACGAGTTGGGGCAAATTCGCCGAGCTTCTGGCCAACCATCTGCTCGTTGACAAACACCGGGATGTGGTCTTTGCCGTTGTGCACGCTGATCGTGTGTCCGATCATCTGGGGAACAATCGTCGAAGCGCGCGACCAGGTCTTGATGACGCGCTTTTCGTTTTTGTTGTTGAGGGTCTCGACTTTGCGGAGCAAAGAATCAGAGACGAATACGCCTTTTTTCAATGAACGTCCCATGTTTCACCTAGCCCCGACCGGAGCCACTCTTACGACGACGAATAATGAACTTGCTGCTCGGCTTGCGCTTGTTGCGGGTCTTGGTACCGAGCGCGCTCTTACCCCAGGGGGTCTGCGGCTTGCCACCAATCGGGCTTTTGCCCTCACCACCGCCGTGTGGGTGATCGACTGCGTTCATCGAGACGCCGCGGTTGTGCGGACGTTTGCCAAGCCAACGCTGACGACCGGCCTTGCCGATTGAGATGTTCTTGGCTTCCAGGTTGCCGACCTGACCGAGAGTGGCATAGCACTCTTTGCGCACGGTGCGCACTTCTCCAGAAGGCAGTCTCAAAGTCGCGTAGTCGCCTTCTTTAGCAACCAACTGCACCACTGCACCGGCCGAGCGAGCCATCTGGCCGCCCCGTCCAGGCAGAAGCTCGACGTTGTGGATGTTGCTGCCGAGGGGCATCTTTTCGAGCGGCAGGGCACATCCGGTCTCGATCGGCGCGTCGTTACCAGCGCTGATGCGGTCGCCGACTTTGAGGCCGACCGGGTGGAGGATGTAGCGCTTTTCCCCGTCGGTGTACTGCACCAGGGCAATGCGTGCATTGCGGTTGGGATCGTACTCGATAGCGAGTACTTGAGCCGGGATGCCGCGTTTGTCGCGCTTGAAATCGATCATCCGGTACAGGCGCTTGTGGCCACCACCACGAAAGCGGCTCGTGATGATACCCCGGTTGTTGCGCCCCTGTTTGCGATGGAAGTATTTGGTTAACTTCTTCTCGGGCTTGTCTTTGGTGATCTCGGCGAAGTCGGCACCGGAACGCTGCCGCGTTCCAGGTGTCATCGGTCTGTATTTACGTATGCCCATTTATGCATCTGCTCCTGGCGGGTCAGGTCATGGCCTCACGGACAAACCTGTGCGAGGCGGCACCAGAAGATCCGGCATCCGCCACAAATAGCGACAATGCACAAGTGTACAGAATCTACAGGCCAACGGCAAGTCCAGACCCTAAGACTTTTTGTTCAGAAATTGAATATCGGCTGGATTGACGAAGTGACAGCGGCTGTTAAAGCCATCCTCCGAGTCATCCACGCAGATGTATGCCCAGCCGGCCTCGGTCTCCTCGACGAGGGTGTAGGTTTCTTCAGAGACGAAGAAGCCCTGAAGATTGCGCGTATCAGGCAGCACTTTGCAGCGCGGTTTGACGCCGTAAACGCGATTACTATCAATTTCGCTCATATGCACCCTGCTACTCTCCATGGGACAGCACCTCGGAGTAATTCAAAGACCAAGCTAAGTTCTGCCAAGTTATCATCAGCGTGCTTAACATACGCTCATGATCCCCATGATTTAAATTAAGTTTGAATACAGTACAAATGCCCAATTTCTAGAAATACCTGGTAGTTGGAACTCGGATCTGGTCAATCTATCTTGAGGCAGAGGCGCAGGGAGCCGGGCCAAGGATTGCCTGTGTTAAACTTGACATCGGCAGCGACCGGCCATCAAACACCAGCCCTGGTGTTGAACCGGTGTATTTCCTCCTAGATCTGGAGAAAAAAGTGGTTTTACCTGATTTACTGCTACGTCGCCCTGCGGTGCAGCCGGTACGGATGATGGGTGACGAGCGCTTGCGGGTGTTCTCCGGTTCCGCCAATCCAGAACTCTCCCAACTGGTCTCCCGCTACCTGGGCCTGGCTCCGGGGCCGGTGGTGCGCAAGAGTTTTGCCGATGGCGAACGCTACGTACAGATTCAGGAATCCATTCGCGGTTGCGATGTCTACATTATGCAGCCGACTTGCAGCCCGGTGAATGACAATTTGATGGAGCTGTTGATCCTAATAGACGCCTGTAGGCGCGCCTCGGCCCGGCAAATAACCGCCGTCCTGCCCTACTACGGCTATGCGCGCGCTGACCGCAAGACGGCCGGACGCGAGTCGATCACAGCGAAGCTGGTCGCCAACTTGATTACCGCTGCCGGGGTAGACCGGGTACTGGCGATGGACCTGCACTCAGCCCAGATTCAGGCTTACTTCGATATTCCGCTCGACCACGTCTATGGTTCGCCAGTCCTGCTGCAGTACATCAAAGACAAGCAGCTCGACGATGTCGTGATCGTCTCCCCCGACGTCGGCGGCGTGGCGCGGGCGCGGGCCTTCGCGAAAAAGCTCGACGACGCACCCCTGGCCATCGTCGATAAGCGTCGTCAGGCCCACAACGAAGTCGAGATCATGAACGTAATCGGTGATGTGCGCGGCAAAGCAGCAATCCTGGTAGACGACATGATCGATACTGCCGGGACTATTTCTCAGGCCGCCCGCGTCCTGCTCGACAACGGTGCCAAGTCGGTTTATGCCTGCGCGACTCACGCTGTCTTTTCACCCAATGCCATCGAACGGCTCTCCGACGGTACCTTCACTGAAGTGGTCGTCACCGACACAATCCCGGTGCCGGCCCATCGGCAGTTTGAGCAGTTGAAGGTGCTGTCGGTCGCCGACTTGCTGGGCGAGGCGATCTGGCGCATCCACGAAGATTCGTCCGTCAGCAGCATGTTTCGCTAGCCTTGAACTGGCTTGTCGCCCTCGCAGTCAATACCCTGCTGCTTGGCGCGGCGGTTCCGGCGCGGCTGCTCACCGTCGCCGGACTCGTAAGCGCCTGGATTCTCGGTGTCATCGTCTGGGGCAGCCTCGGCTGGCAGGGCTACCTGGTTATTCTGCTCTATTTTGCTGTCGGGACACTCGTCACCCGTCTCGGCTTTGAGCGCAAGGCATCCCTGGGCATTGCAGAGGGCCGGGGTGGCATGCGCGGTCCGGCCAATGTCTGGGGGTCGGCTCTGGTGGCGGCGATTTGCGCTGTCGGCTACCTGCTCAAGCCCGATTCGCTCTGGCAGCTCGGTTATGCCGCGAGTCTTGCCACCAAACTCTCAGACACCACCGCCTCTGAAGTCGGTAAAGCCTACGGCAAGCGCACTTATTTAATCACAACCCTCAGACCCGTACCGGCCGGAACGGAAGGGGCAGTCAGCCTGGAGGGTACGCTTGCCGGTATTGTCGGCTCGCTGGTGCTTGCTCTATTTAGCCTGGCAGTTGGTCTTATTTCACTACCGGGCGTGCTCTGGTGTCTGGTGGCTGCCTTTGTGGCCACTACCTGCGAGAGCCTGATTGGTTCGACGATTCAGCAGCGCGGCTATCTCACCAACGAAGCAACCAACGTGATCAACACGGCAATTGGAGCAGTGGTGGCGGTACTGCTGGGGCTTTTCAGGCTCTGACCCTCAATCACTGGCCAGGATCAGCCTGGGACGCAAGTCTTCTTCCGGTGTCCACTGCCAGTACTGTTCGAGTACCTGGTAGACCGTGAGCGCTGTTTCGCCCTCACCAAAAAGCAGGTACTGCAGCGATTGCAGCGCCAGGTTGCGTCGTTGCAGATTCAAGAAGACTGCTATCGGGTCGATTAACTCGCTGAGATAGGCGATGGTGTTGGCGATCGTGGTCGCGCCTTCGACCTCGATAAAGTAGTCTTCGCCATAGCGGCATACACGAACATGCAAAGCGCTTAGAAATTCGCTGCGGTCGTCCAGGAGCTTGATATGCACAAACGCCAGGGGCTTGTCGGTGACGTAATCGTTGCGGATCTCGCTGCGCTTGCGTTCGAGAGAATTGGGGCGCAGGTCGCTCACCGGCACCAGCCACACCTTGCGGCCGCATAACTGTGGCCAGAGTTCGCTTGAGGTGTCGTCGGCGAAATCGAAGCGTTCGACCCGCAGTTCGGTAGCACGGCTCGCCCGGGAGAAAGCACTCAAGATCAAGATGGCACAGATGAAAACACCGCAGATGATGATGCCGTCAGGCCGCTCGAAGATGTTGATGATAAAGGTGTAGGCGAACAGTGCGGTCACGACCCAGAAGTAATAGCTCAGCAGACGCTTTTTACTGTCACCTTCGGTGCGTGCCTCCTGACCAAGAGCCAGGGAGACGGCGAGCGCTCCGGAAAGGATGAGGGCCAGGACGCCGGTTGCGTAAGCGCCGCCCTGAGCCTCGACGTTGGCTTTGAAAATCAGCGTGACGACAACATTGACGAACAGCAACACCAGCACCAGCGGACGACTGAAGCGGATCCAGGCCGGGGCCATGCCGAAGCGCGGCAAGTAGCGCGGCAGGAGGTTCAATAGACCGGCCATCGCGGAAGAACCGGCAAACCAGAGGATGACAATCGTTGAGAGGTCGTAGGCAGTACCGAAGCCACCGCCCAGGTAGGTATGGGCCAGGTAGGCAAGGACGCGACCAGAGGCCTTGCCCCCCTCGGCGTAATCTTGTGGGGGGACGAGCAGTGTCGTCACAAAGCTTGAGACCAGGAGCAGCCCGCTCATCAAGAGTGCCGCCGATAGGAGAAGCTTGTGGGTGCCTTTGATGCGGCCCTCGGGAAAGGGCTTCTTGGCGTCCTCCGGTCCGCCATCGACCAGGGGCATGACCGAGACGCCCGTCTCAAATCCGCTCAAGCCTAGGGCCAGTTTCGGGAAGGCGAGGGCAGCGAGTATGAAGAGTGCCGTCGGGTCACCCTTGGCCGTAAGGGCCATTTGCCAGTTCGCAAACACCTCCGGCCTGGCTGCCACCTCCATCAGGCAGCGGCCCAGGAGCACGAAGTTCAGCAGGATATAGGGTATGCCGACAATTACAGACAGGCCCACCGCCTCTGAGAAACCGAGCAGGAAAACTCCGGCCAACAGCGCCAGCAGAGCAAGCGTGATCGGCAACTGCAGCCCGCGCAATGCTTCCTCCAGAAACGGGTTATGAATCAGATGCTCGCTGGCATCGGCGGCGCAGAGGGTCATCGTGATCACAAAGTCGGTAGCAGCAAACCCGAGCAGGGCCAGAACCAGTAACTTGCTCCACCAGCCGGTAAGCAACCGTTCGAGCATCGCGATTGAACCCTGACCGCTGTAGGAGCGCTTTGCTACTTGAAAATAGATGGGGACTGCCCCACCCAGGGTCAGCGCAATCAGAAAGACCGTGGCGAGTGGGGCGATTGAGCCTGCCGCGAGCAGGGCGAGCCCAGGTTGGAAGCCGAGGCTGGAGAAATAGTCCATGCCGGTCAGCCAGAGCACCGCGTACCAGGGGTGGTTTTCTTCCTTGCGGTGCTGATCGTCCACCGGACCGCTCCCGGCCAGCCAGCGACCAAACCCACCCTTGAATGGATTGGCAGCAGGAGTAGGCAGCAGGGAGGGACCACCGGCCGGCGTCGTTGCCATAGCTAACCTTTTATAAAATGAGCACTGTCAGAAAGTGTAATCCCCGCCGCTACGAGAATCCGTCAGTGGATAGGGGGATGTCTTAAATCACTCACACATGCCCATATAGCAGACGCCGGAGGGTCCACCTGGGCGGATGGGCACCGGCTGGCTATTGAGCGGCGGAACATAGCCGGGTGCTGCCTGCGGATAGAGACCGTTGTAGCCGGGTGCCGTCTGTGGGTACTGACCGTAAGGACGTCCGTAAGGGTCAAGCTGGCCGTAAGAATTTTGAATAGGCGGGCGGATCAAGATGGTGCCCGTGGGCTCCAGGGGGATGTAGCCGCCATAGTTGTTGTAGGGCGCTATGTAGTTGCTGTAAGGCGCTGTATAGCTGTTGCGGGGTACCGTATAGCTGTTGCGGGGTACGGCGTAATTGGAACTACGGCGAGCGGGGTAGTTGTCGGGAGCGTATTCGGTGGAAGCCGGGGCCGCGTTGTTGCCGCGACCGGCGCAGAGGCGACCTCGGCCTCCCAGTTCGGCGCAGCGGCGATCGACACACTGGTTGAAGTCCGGTGAACTCATGTCACAAGTCGTCTGTGCACGGGCCGGGAAAGAAGCGAACACGCCCAGGCCGAGAGCGCAGCCAAACCACAACCAGCGGGTCATCGGGTTACCTCAGGCGGTTTTGTCGGTGTCTTTCACTTCTTGGGCGGCAGGCAGGGCCTTGGTATCGGTCGGGGCGGGCAATACGCCCATCTGAGACTTGAGGGCGGCAAGTTCGTCCTCGACGCCGCCACCCGCCTCAAGCGACTTGAACTGGTCTTCGAGCGAGTCGGTCGAGAGTTCTGCGACGGCCTGGGAGCGCGCTTCGAGTTCGTTGACTTTCTCTTCCATGCGCTCGAAGGTGCTGAAGGCACCGCCGGTGTTGACCTTGCCGAGGGTCTGGTTGATCTGTTCGGTGGCCTTTGCTGAGCGGGCGCGGGCAACGAGCAAATCTTTTTTGGCCTTGGCCTCAGAAATCTTGCCTTCCAGGGCGGTCAGGTTGGTCTTGAGCGACCCCACGGTCTTGCGCTGCTGCTCAAGCTGGGTCTTGAGGCCGACGGCTGTTTCGGAGAAAGACTTTTTGCGCGAGAGGGCTTCGCGGGCGAGTTCGTCGTTATTTTTGGAGACGGCAAGGGCGGCGCGGCGTTGCCACTCATCCGACTGCGACTGGGCCTGGTTAAACTGCTGCTCCATGCGCTTTTCGCTCGCGATAGCCTGGGCGACAGCCTGACGCAGTTGGACTAAGTCTTCCTGCATGTCATTGACTGTCTGGCTCAGCATCTTCTCAGGATCTTCGGCCTTGGTGACCACAGAGTTGAGGTTGGATTTGAGAACTGTGGTGATGCGATCGAATAGTCCCATGGCGCTCTCCGGTGGGTGATTGTCAGTCAATGTGTCGTATTGTAGCTATTCTGGAAGCCGGTTTGCTAGCTTGGCACAATTATTCTAATAGACATGTGGAGGCTCAAGAGGATTCATGCCCAAGATCCATGCCAGCCAGAGCTGGACTGACTCTGCGCTCGTAATCCTTTCGGAGGAGGTGCGCCGTATCCTCAAGCACGAAGCGGGCACCCGCACCGGTGAAGACATCGAACAACTGCACCAGATGCGGGTCGGTACCCGTCGCGTGCGCTCGGCTTTGCGACTGTTTGAAGACAGCCTGAAGCTACCCAAGCCCGCCCGCCGCAAGTCCCTGGCCCCCCTCGCCGAAGTGCTCGGCACGGTGCGCGACCTCGATGTACAAATCGAAATGCTGCGCGACCAGTTTCTCAAGCATTTGCCCCCGGTTGAGCAGACCAACCTTGAATCACTGCTGTCCTATCTTGAGGAGCAGCGCTCCCACGCCCGCACCGCAATGGTGAAGTACCTCGACAGCAACGCCTATCACCAGTTCAAGACGGCAATTGCTAGCTATCTGGCCGACCCGAAGCGGCGCGACGAGACTGGTGAAAGCCTCTATCACCTGCTGCCGGGGTTGTTTCAGGAGCAGCTCGAAACCCTCTGGGCGCATCCGGGTTGGCAGGAGCCCGATATCGAAACGATGCACGCCCTGCGCATCGCCGTAAAGCGCGTGCGCTACGCGTTTGAATTTTTCCTTGACTGTTACGGCAAAGGGGTGCGCTCGTTCTATGCCGAATTGAAGCGCGTGCAGGAAGACCTTGGGATCATCCATGACTGTGACGTACTCCTCGGACAGCTCGAGGCTCCGAAAAGCCAGGGAACGACACCCTGGCATCTACCCTTTAAGCGCCTCGGCATGCTGATTCGTCAGGAACGGCGCAATGCCCTGCGGCGCTTTCGCCGCCTGCGGACCCGCTTGCTCGACGCGCGTACCCGAGGGTCGATTGGTGTCCTGGTCAGTTGGCCGGGAACGTCGGAAGACCAGGAGCTTTTTGAAGCCGGACGGCTACCGACCGGAGCCCTTGAACTGGAGCGCAAGTACCGTCTGGAGGCGGGACAGCGCTCCGACATCGAGGCCTTGCTGGCAAGCTGGCACTTTCGCTCGGGCGGCGTCATCCAGCAGACCGATCACTATCTAGAGGTATTGAGCCCACACCAGTACGTGCGCCTGCGCCGCGAGGAGTCGGAGCTGGGGGTATGCTATCGCCTCGTGCGCAAAGACTTTGGCCCCGCCAGTAGCCGCCATACCGAGGAGGAAACGGTGAGCGACCTGGTCTACCGCGCCTTTTTGTCGCGCTTTCATCAGTTGCCGGTGCCGGTCATCTCGAAAGCACACGTTCGCTGGAGCGGCTTTTACGAGCAGGTTCCGCTCACCATCTCTTTTGACCGCGTCGAGGGCATCGGTCCTGAGTCGGGGGATTACTGTGAAATCGAGGCGATGGTCCCTGACGAGCCATTGCTGGCGCTTGCCGAGGCGCGCCTGGAAGCCGTCTGTGAGCGGTTCGCCCTCGATCCTACCCGCCGCCAACAGCAGTCGAACGTCGGTATACTCCTTAACTGGGTCGCAAGGCAACAACTGAGCGCCCCACCGGCCCGCCTCTAGGAGATTGACCACTATCTATCTCAATAGGTAGAGAAGTAACCGTCCTGTATCCTCTGCTGAAGAGAAACGGGTATTTTGTCTGTAACGTTTATCGAGCAAAATGGCTCTCCAGAACGATCCCAGCGAAGCACCACCAGACCCGTTAAACACCACAAAAGTGGCAGATCAGCAGTCTCCTCAATGTCTGCAAGGTGGTGGGCAAATGGGGGCGTTGATGCGCGCCAAAGATTGGGCCGCGACGCCCCTTGGCCCACCTGAGCACTGGCCGCAAAGTCTCAAGACGGCCGTACATATCCTGCTCACCTCCCGCTATGCGATGTGGCTGGGCTGGGGAGAAGACCTCACTTTTTTCTACAATGATGCCTACCGCCCGACTCTCGGCATCAAGCATCCCTGGGCACTGGGTTCCTCCACGCGCGTAGTCTGGGCAGAAATCTGGCGCGACATCGGCCCGCGTATCGAAACAGTTTTGCAAACAGGCGAGGCGACCTACGACGAGGCATTGCTGCTGTTGTTGGAGCGCAGTGGCTTTGCTGAGGAGACTTATCACACTTTTTCCTATAGCCCGCTTGCCGACGATACCGGGAAGGTCGCGGGGATGCTGTGCGTGGTCACCGAGGAAACCAAACGCACCATTGGCGAACGCCGGATGGCCCTCCTGCGCGAACTCGCCTCGAACCTCGCCTCGGCCAATACCCAGCCGGAAGTATTCGCCGCAATCGAGCGGCAGGTCAGCGGCTATCGCAAAGATCTGCCCTTCACGTTGCTCTATCTTTTTGACCACGACGGCAGCGGCCGTGCCCGGCTGATGAGCGCCACCGGCGTTCGGGCTTCACACCCAAGCGCACCAACCGTCATTGAGCCTGAGACGGCCGCTGCACCCTGGCCTGCGCACGAGCTATGGACAGATGCCGCGCCGACACTCGTCGGCGACCTTACCCGGTGGTTTGCTACCGAGCCTCCCACCGGTGAATGGGATAGGCCACCTGCTCAGGTGGCCGTGATTCCGATTAAGAGCCAGGGACAGGAGCGACCGGCCGGGTTTCTGGTGGCGGCGCTCAATCCCTACTGTCGTTACGGCGCCGATTATGCCGGTTTTATCGACCTGCTTGCCGGGCAGATCGCAGCCGGGCTCGCCAATGCGCGGGCCTACGAAGAGGAGCGACGACGGGCCGAAGCCCTGACTGAACTCGACCGCGCCAAGACCGCTTTTTTTAGCAACATTTCTCACGAATTTAGGACACCACTCACCCTGATGCTCGGCCCGCTCGAAGAAACCCTTGCAGGTCCGGACGGCTCAATCTCAGACCTGGCACGCGAGCAGTTGCAGATGGTCCATCGCAACAGTCTGCGGTTGCTGAAGCTGGTCAATGATCTGCTCGATTTTTCGCGTATCGAAGCCGGTAGGGTGGAGGCGCACTACCAACCAATCGATCTCGCCGCTTATACAGCCGAGTTGACCTCTGTATTCCGCACGGCGGTAGAGCGGGCAGGGCTGCAGCTGGTGGTCGATTGTGCCCCGCTCTGCGAGCCGGTCTACGTCGATTGCGACATGTGGGAAAAGATCGTTCTCAATTTGCTCTCGAACGCGCTCAAGTACACTTTTGCGGGAAAAATCTCCGTCTCGCTCATTGCCGGTGCAAAGACGGTGCAACTGGCTGTAAGCGACACCGGTACCGGCATTCCCGAGCACGAGTTGCCACATCTTTTTGAGCGATTTCACCGGGTAGAAGGAGCGCGTGGACGCACCCACGAAGGCTCGGGCATCGGCCTTTCCCTGGTTGCAGAACTGGTCAAACTGCACGGCGGCACCGTTGAAGCGACCAGTGTACTCAGCCAGGGCAGCACCTTTACCGTCACAGTCCCGACCGGCACTGCCCATCTGCCCCGCGAACGGCTCGGCACCCCGAGCGCTCCCGTCTCCCCGATGCCTATTGCCGCTCCTTATATTGAGGATGCCTTGCACTGGCTGCCTCCAGCAGTAAACGCCGCCCTGCCGGTGCTGGGGCCGGACCATTTCTTTGTGGTGGGAACTGCGGATCGCCCCCAGAAAGCCCGGATTGTGCTGGCTGACGACAATGCTGATATACGCGATTACGTGCGCCGCCTCCTGGACACCCATTACACAGTCGAAGCGGTGGCGGACGGCGTAGAGGCCCTCGCTGCTATCGATAGAGCGCTTCCTGACCTGGTGCTTACCGACGTGATGATGCCCCGCCTCGATGGGTTCGGCTTACTTGCTGCTCTGCGGGCGCGACCCGGCGGCAGTGACGTGCCGATTATCCTGCTCTCGGCACGGGCTGGGGAATCGTCGCGCATCGAGGGTCTGCGCTCGGGAGCCGACGATTATCTGGTCAAGCCCTTCGCAGCGCAAGAACTGCTGGCGCGAGTCGATGCCAATCTGGCTCTTTCACGTCTGCGCCGTCACTCAGCCCAGGTCGAGCGCGAGGCCCGCGCCCAAGCAGAGCAAGCCCAGCAGCAAGCCGAGGCTGCCAACCGGACCAAAGACGAATTTCTCGCCATCCTCGGCCACGAGTTGCGCACTCCCCTCAACCCGATTATCGGCTGGACCCAGATGCTCCGGCGCGGCAAGGTTCCCCCGGACAAACTCGACAAGGCTCTGGAGGTGATCGAGCGCAACGCCCGACTGCAGACGCAGTTGATAGACGACCTGCTCGATGTCTCGCGCATCATGCGCGGTTCTCTGACGATTCACCCCAGGCCCATTACCCTCAGCAGCGTCGTCGGTGCGGCGACTGAAGCAGTGCGCAGCCTGGCGGAGGAAAAACAACTGGAACTGGTCGAATTGCTGGAGGCAGAAGTACCCCTCAACGCGGATTCGACCCGCATGCAACAGGTCGTCTGGAACCTGCTGATTAACGCCATCAAGTTCACCCCCAGCGGCGGTCGAATCCAGATACAACTTGAGCACCAGGACGACCGGGCCAGGCTTACCGTAAGCGACTCCGGCGCGGGTATCTCCCCGGCTTTTCTGCCCCATATGTTTGAACGCTTTCGTCAGGCTGATACCCGGTCCACGCGCGAACAGACGGGATTGGGTCTGGGCCTCTATATCGTCCGAAGCGTAGTAGAAGCACACGGAGGCCAGGTCTGGGCTGAGAGCGAGGGTGAGGGCAAAGGGGCAACATTTACCGTGCTGCTTCCGGTGCTCACCAGTGCTGGGTGACTGTTGGTTTAAGACGGGCCTGCTTGTGAAGGTCGCTAGCGGATGCGGGCGCCGATCATCCCGAGCGCATCGTTGACGATGGCGATGACTTGAATCGGTCCATAGTGTTGCTGCAACTGCTGCCAGAGGCTGTAGACGACATCGCCCTCGAATTGCTCTTTCTGACGCAGGTAAGCAGCAGCCTCCCGCACAGCAATCTGGAATTGTTCGCCTTCGAGCGATCGGTAGGTGTCCATCAGTCGGCTCAGTTCTTCAGCACTCATCTTTTTCTCCAATAGACTCAGCCGTCTAAAAGTGTGGAAAGCCCTGCTCGACCTGCCAGACGCCTTCGGGAGTAAGCCAGAAGTGGGCGTCCGTACCGCCGGTGCCGATATGGACCAGCATCTGACGGCGGTTGAGGTCGTGCAGAACCTGGGCGGCATTTTTACAGGGAATACCCATAAAGAGGGCAACACTACTCGAAGCGACCGAACATTCTTGCTGACCATCGGCAATAGCGTATGCAGCTCTAAGCACCTTGCGGCAGATCACCTCATCAAATTGACGGGCCATGAGTCAAGTACCTTAAGAGATATGTTTAGTTTTGACAACAGCATGGCCAAAGAATACCCTCTAGTGGACAATTCAGTAGCAGAACGGACGAAACCAGAGTATCCAGGTGGATATCCACCAGCACCCTCTGCCCTCGCAAGCTGTCGCAACGAGATCTATCGAGCTACCTGATCGCTTCGCAATTTAGATCACTGCCATCTTGAGTGCGGACTCCTTAAAATAGATAGGTAGTTTGCCCGACACCGAGCCATGCCTGTCGCCCTGAGCGGTAACGAGATCCGCGAGAGATTTTTGCAGTTTTACGAATCGAAGCAGCACAAGCGCCTGCCGAGTGCCTCGCTCGTACCGGAAGACCCGACAGTGCTGCTCACGATTGCCGGGATGCTGCCCTTTAAGCCGGTGTTCATGGGCAAACAGGAGCCTCCCGCCCCGCGCGCGACCACCTCGCAAAAGTGCGTGCGCACCAACGACATCGAAAACGTCGGACGGACCCACCGCCACCACACGTTCTTCGAGATGCTCGGCAATTTCTCGTTCGGCGACTACTTCAAGCGCGAGGCAATCGGCTGGGCCTGGGAACTGGTGACCCAGGTTTATGGGCTCGAACCGAACCGGCTCTGGGTGAGCGTCTACAAAAATGACGAGGAAGCCTTTGCGCTCTGGCAGGAAGTGGCTGGAGTGCCGGCCCATCGCATCCAGCGGATGGGAGCTGAGTCTAATTTTTGGGAGTCAGGACCGACTGGACCCTGCGGACCTTGCTCGGAAATCTACTACGACTTTGCCCCTGAGCGGGGCGAGGACCAGATCGACCTCGACGACGACAGTCGATTCCTTGAAATCTACAATCTGGTCTTCATGCAGCTCAACCGCGACAGCCAGGGCAAGTTGAGCGAGTTGCCGCGCAAAAACATCGACACCGGCCTCGGACTCGAACGGATGGCCCAGGTATTGCAGGGTGTGCCCAATAACTACGAGACAGACCTGGTCTTCCCGATTATTCTCCAGGCAGCCAGGCTGAGCGGCAAAGACTACCACCAGGCTTCAGAGGAAGATAAGGTCTCTCTCAAGATCGTCGGTGACCATACCCGTGCGGTCGTCCACCTGGTTGCCGATGGCGTGACGCCCGGCAACGAGGGACGCGGCTACGTACTGCGCCGATTGGTGCGCCGATTGGTGCGCCGGGGTCGCCAGGTCGGCATTCCGGGAGCCTTTATCCAGCAACTGGCGGTGGTCGCCATCGAGATGATGGGTGCGGCCTTTCCGAACCTGATGGAGCGGGGCAAAGTGATCTTGAATGTGCTTGGGACTGAGGAGCAGCAGTTTCTCAAGACCCTGGAAACGGGAGAAATCAAGCTCACCGAGATTCTGGACCGCAGCAACCAGGTCGTCTCGGGGGCCGATGCCTTCTTGCTCTACGACACCTACGGTTTTCCGCTCGAATTGACCATCGAAGCAGCAGGCGAGCGGCAGTTGAAAGTGGATGTCGCCGGTTACACCGCCAAGATGGAAGAACAGCGCCAGCGGGCCAAGGACGCGGCAAAGACCCACGACCTTACCGGCAACATCGACCTGAGCCAGGCACCGGCGACGATTTTCATGGGCTACGAGCACGCGGCTGTACAGGCGCAGGTTCTCGGAATCCTCGGTGGCGGCAAAGCTTACAACGCGGCGGCGGCCGGTAGCGACGTCCTGATTATCCTGAGCCACACGCCTTTTTATGCCGAGGGCGGCGGGCAGGTGGGCGACCGCGGCTATCTCGCGGGCGACGAAGCGATTGTGCTCATCGAAGACGTGCAAAAACAGGGTGAGATTTACCTCCACAAGGGCAAGGTCCAGCGCGGCACGCTCAAAGCCGGTGCCGTCATGCAGGCCCAGGTCAACTTGATTGGCCGAAGGCTCCTGAAGTCACACCACACCGCTACGCACTTGCTACAGGCGGCGCTCAAAAAAGTGCTCGGTACCGACATTCAGCAGGCCGGTTCCCTGGTCGCCTACGACCGGATGCGCTTTGACTTCAATTCGCCGCGGGCACTCACCCCGGAGGATGTCGCCCAGGTCGAGAACCTGGTAAACGGCTGGGTCGTCGAAGCTCACGCAGTCGATGCGGCGGTGATGCCGATGGCAGCTGCTAAAGAAAAGGGCGCACTTGCCTTTTTTGGCGAGAAGTACGGCGAACAGGTGCGCGTGATCGACGTACCGGGGGTCAGCATGGAACTGTGCGGCGGCCTCCATGTCGGTAACACCAGTGAAATCGGCCCATTCAAAATCATCTCCGAGACCGGCGTCTCGGCGGGGGTGCGCCGCATCGAGGCAGTAGCGGGGTTTGCCATCCTCGAATATTTGCGGGTGCGCGACCAGATTGCCAGAACCCTGAGTGACGAATTCAAAGTACCTGTCGAGCAAATTCCCGAGCGGGTGCAAATCTTGCTGGGCGAGGCGAAATCGGCACAAAAGCAGGTCGAAAATCTGAAAGCGGCCCTCGCTTCCGCCCGTGCTGAGGCTCTACTCAACGAAATCGAGCAGTACGGCGAATTTCGGGTCCTGGTCGGGCACATGGGCGACACCGAGCCCGAACCGCTCAAGGCTGCTGCTGAACACCTGCTTGCCAAGCTCGGAGAGGGTGCCGTCGTACTTGGATCAGCTCCTGCTGGTGACAAAGTCTCGCTCGTTGCCGCCTTCAGCCCCAGGGCACTCGGGATGGGCCTCAACGCCGGCAAATTTATCGGCGAAGTGGCAAAGATCACCGGCGGCGGCGGCGGTGGCAGACCCAACCTCGCCCAGGCCGGAGGTAAGCAGCCCGAAAAGCTGAAAACGGCGCTCGACCAGGCTTTTGCCCAGCTCTACACAGCCTTCAACGACTAGCGCCGGGCAAACTGCCTGAGTTGACTATGGACGGGTGCGCAATGTTTTGTGTAGTCGGGCATAAATTTCCAATAAACTGCCTACATAGTGTTGATCTCCATCCGCACGCGGCAGGACCATGGCAGCCTCCGATCTGACCGAAATGCTGGCCCACTGGCAGGAAGGCGACGAGCACGCCCTCGCCAGGCTCACCCCGCTCGTCTATCACGAGTTGCACCGGCTGGCCGAGCGCTACATGCGCCAGGAGCGCGGTAGCCACACCCTGCAGGCAACAGCCCTGGTCAATGAAGCCTATATGGAACTGGTGGACTTCAAGCGCGTTCCCTGGCAGAGCCGCGCCCACTTCTTCGGAGTCGCCGCCAACCTGATGCGCCGCATCCTGGTGGACCATGCCCGCTCTCGCAATAGCCTCAAGCGCGGCGGGGCTGTGCAGAAAGTACCGCTCGACTGCGGTTTCGATATCGCGACGGCTCCCGTC
Source organism: Gloeobacteraceae cyanobacterium SOY_34_metabat_159 (assembly GCA_031399965.1). Lineage (GTDB taxonomy): Bacteria > Cyanobacteriota > Cyanobacteriia > Gloeobacterales > Gloeobacteraceae > JANNPH01. The sequence goes on from JANNPH010000224.1 coordinate 44,883, forward strand.
GATATCGACATCGTGATGCTCGACGAGGCCATGGAAAAACTGGCCCAGGTCTTTCCGCAACATAGCCGGATCGTCGAGTTGCGCTACTTCGGCGGGCTGACCATCGAGGAGACGGCCACGGTACTCGGCATCTCCTCTGGAACGGTCAAGCGGCAGTGGGTCTTTGCCAAAGCCTGGTTGCAACGCGAACTGAGTGCCGGAACGCCGACGGAGTAGGGCGGGAAGCAGTGTACATTTGTCCAAGATTTGCCGGTGAAAGATCTGTAGGTGCCCGGCAGATGAACGATTATGGAGAAAGCTTCCTACCGAGCGGCAATGCTGACGCACCTTCGGATCGAGAACTTTGCGCTGATCGATAAACTTGCCCTCGACTTTACCGCCGGCCTCAATGTGCTGACAGGCGAGACAGGCGCAGGTAAATCGATCATCCTCGATGCGCTCGACGCCGTGCTCGGAGGCAAAGTGAGCAGCGCACAGGTACGCACCGGTGCCCAGCGCGCCCTGGTCGAAGCGACTTTTCAACCGTCGGCTGTCCTCGATACCTGGCTTGCCGGTCAGCAGATTGACCCCCTCGAAGAAGGGGTGATCGTCGTCCGCGAAGTGAGCGGCAAGACGAGCCGGGCACGCATCAACGGTGTGCTGATCAATCAGGCACTACTCAAAGAACTGCGCGAACTGTTGCTCGAAATTACCGCCCAGGGCCAGTCGCTCCAGCTTGAAAAACCCGAAGTGCAGACTGAGCTGCTCGACAACTACGCGGACGCCACACTCCTGCGTGAGCAAGTGCGCCGGGCCTACGAAGCGGCCCAGAAGCGCAAAAGTGAACTGGCCCGCAAAAAAGCCCGGCGCGACGAACGCTTTCAGCAACTTGACCAGCTGCGCTTTCAGTACGAAGAACTGGCGAAAGCCGAACTCGACGACCCTCTTGAAGAGGAGCAACTACTCACCGAACGCTCCCGCCTCGCCCACGCTGTCGAGTTGCAGCAGAATAGCCACAAGCTTTACGGGATGCTTTACGAAGGAGAGAACGGTGAACCGGCCGTCACTGACTTGCTCGGACAGGCGAGCGACGTCCTGATCGGCATGTGCGAGTACGACCCCGGCCTTAACCCGCTCAGTGAGATGATCGAGAACGCTTTGATCCAGGTTCAGGAGTGCGCTCGGTCCATCAACCGCTACGGCGAAACCCTCGAATCTGACCCGGAGCAACTGCAATATGCCGAGCGTCGGCTCCGGCTTTTTAAAAATTTGCGCCAGAAGTATGGAACGACCCTTGCCGATGTGATTGCCCACTTCCGCGAACTGGAACGTGACCTGGCGGCTATCGAGGGTGACGGCGAGAGCCTGGAAGTGGAAGAGCAACAACTGGCCGAGGAGTGGAAGCGGGTAGCGGAGCAAGCAGCCGGACTGACGCGCGTGCGGACTGAGGTGGCCCTGAAGCTGCAGACAGATCTCGTGCGCGAACTGGCACCCCTCGGCATGGCCAAGGTGCGCTTTGCTGTACAGGTAGAGCCGATGCGGCTGGGGCCGACCGGTGCTGACCGGGTTGTCTTCTTGTGGAGCCCGAATCCGGGTGAACCGCTGCACCCGCTCACCGAGACGGCCTCCGGTGGTGAGATGGCGCGCTTTTTACTCGCTTTGAAAGCCTGCCTGGGAGGGGCTGACCGGATTGGAACGCTTGTTTTTGACGAGATCGATATTGGTGTCTCGGGCAAAGTCGCTCAGGCGGTAGCCGAAAAGCTCCTGCAACTGGGCCGTTCCCATCAGGTGCTCTGTGTTACCCACCAGCCCCTGGTGGCGGCGATGGCCGACAGCCACTACCGGGTGCGCAAGACAGTCCAACCGGAAGCAGGCGAGGAGCGGACGGTCGTGCGGGTGGAAGTGCTCCAGACCGAGGCGCGCCGGGAAGAACTGGCCCAACTGGTGGGCGGGCAGTCTGCCCGCGAGGCCCTGGAATTTGCCAGTGCCCTGCTCGCTGACGCCGACAAGCGACGGGCACACTGCTAATCCTGGTGAGTGAGCCCCGGTAGGGTTGAGTACGCCCTTGTTAAGGCGCTCTGAATTTGCGGAAGGCCAGGGTGACGTTGTGGCCACCGAAGCCGAAGGAATTGGAGAGAGCAACTTCGACCGGCATCGCGCGGGCGTAGTTGGGGACGTAGTCCAGGTCACACTCGGGGTCAGGGTTCTCGAGATTAATGGTCGGTGGGACAACGTCGTGGTAGACCGAGAGGGCCGCAGCAACGCCTTCGATGCCGCCGGAACCGCCGAGCAGGTGACCGGTCATCGACTTGGTGGAACTGATGGCTACCCGGTAGGCAGCTTCTCCCAGGGCCGACTTGATGGCCTTGCTCTCGGTACCGTCGTTGACCGCAGTGCTCGTGCCGTGAGCGTTGATGTAGCTCACTTCGTCGGGGAAAATACCGGCATCTTTGATGGCAAGGCGAATCGCACGGGCAGCACCCTCACCGCCTGGTGTCGGAGAAGTCATGTGGTAGGCGTCGCAAGTCATACCGTAGCCGACCAGTTCGGCATAGATGCGTGCGCCACGGGTCACAGCGGCATTCATCTCTTCGAGGATCAAGATGCCTGCGCCCTCGCCAATCACAAAGCCGTCGCGGTCGCGGTCAAATGGGCGGCAGGCGTGGGCCGGGTCGTCGTTGCGGGTCGAAAGCGCCTTAGCAGCTGCAAAGCCTGCCAGCACCAGTGGTGTGATGGCAGCCTCCGTGCCGCCGCAGATCATCGCCTGGGCTTCACCGTGCTGGATGAGCCGGAAAGCGTCGCCGATTGCGTTGGAGCCGGCCGCACAGGCGGTGACAGTGCAGGAATTTGGTCCCCTGGCACCCAGGTGAATAGCGGTCTGGCCAGCAGCCATGTTGGAGATGAAAAGCGGCACCAGGAAAGGCGAGACCGCCCGCGGACCACTCTCGCGCAGAATGCCGTCCTGCATTTCCATCCAGTCGATGCCGCCGGTGCCGGTGCCGATGATCACGCCGACCTGATCGGAGTTGAGGTCGTTGATGACGAAGTTGGCGTCGGCAACGGCCTGTTTACTCGCAGCAATCGCCAACTGGGTAAAACGGACGGTGCGCTTCGATTCTTTGAGTTCCATGTACTGGAGCGGGTTGAAACCCACGAGCTCGCCGGCCATCTGGGATCGGTGTCCGGAGGGGTCGAAGTGTGTGATTTTCCGAATGCCGTTGCGACCACTGACGAGTCCCGTCCAGAACTCCTGGGGGGTATTGCCGATAGGGGTTATCGCGCCGACTCCGGTGACCACGACCCGCTTTTTTTCCATGAATGTTGACTTTCCTGAGTGAGAGCTGATCCTAAACAGTTTAACAGGCGCGGCGCTTCAGTACCGGAAGTAGTAGCCTGGAGTCTGACCACGGTGAGTTGCGCTGCTATGAGTCCGGCCACACGAATCCCGCCCAATCAGACCGCCTGCCTCGTCACCTTCGGGTGTCAGATGAACAAAGCCGACTCGGAACGGATGGCAGGCGTGCTCACCGACCTTGGCTACCGACTCGTAGACGAGAGCAACGATGCTGACTTGGTCCTGTTTAATACCTGCTCGATACGCGACAATGCCGAGCAGAAAGTGTACTCGCACCTGGGGTTGCAGGCGCGGCGCAAGCACGAAAACCCGCACATTACCCTGGTGCTCGCAGGCTGTGTCGCTCAGCAAGAAGGCGAGAAACTGCTCAGGCGCGTACCGGAACTGGACCTGGTGATGGGGCCTCAGCACGCCAACCGCCTTGCGGACCTGCTCGAACGGGTGCGCGAAGGCGAGCAGGTGCTCGCAACCGAACCCATCGAAATCCTGGAAGATATTACCAAGCCCCGCCGCGACAGCACCGTCACCGCCTGGGTCAACGTTATCTACGGCTGCAACGAGGGCTGCACCTACTGCATCGTGCCAAGTGTGCGCGGCCGGGAGCAATCGCGCACACCAGAAGCAATTCGCAGCGAGATTGAAGTGCTCAGCACCCAGGGCTACAAAGAAATCACCCTGCTCGGGCAAAATATCGACGCCTACGGCCGCGACATCGACACCAATCTTGCAAAACTGTTGCGCCAGGTGCACGATGTGCCGGGTATCGAACGCATCCGGTTTGCAACCTCGCACCCGCGCTACTTCAGCGACGAACTGATCGATACCTGTGCCGGGCTGCCGAAAGTCTGTGAGCACTTCCACATTCCTTTTCAGTCGGGAGACAACGAAGTCCTGCGCCGGATGGCCCGCGGCTACACCCACGAGAAGTACCGGGCAATTATCGAGCGAGTGCGTGTCGCGATTCCTGACGCAGCCATTTCTGCCGACCTCATCGTCGGCTTCCCCGGCGAGACCGAAGCCCAGTTTGAAAACAGCCTGCGCCTGATCGAAGACCTCGAATTTGATGCCGTCAACACGGCTGCCTACTCCCCACGACCCGGCACCCCGGCAGCCCACTGGCCAGGACAACTGGAAGACGACGTGAAACAGGACCGTCTGCAGCGGGTGAATCGGCTGGTCTCCCAGAAAGCCCTTGACCGCTCTGAGCGTTACCGGGGTCGCACCGAGGAGGTGCTGGTCGAAGAGGCAAACGTCCGCTTTCCAGGCCAGGTATTGGGGCGGACCCGGACCAACCGGCTGGTGTTCTTCAAAGGCGAAATCGAGGCCCTGCGCGGCAGGCTCGTGCCGGTCCTTGTCCGCGAAACGCGCGCCTTCAGCTTGAGCGGCGAACTGGTCTGAGGCGATGGCACGAGTCTGCATCTTTGGTGGTACCTTCAACCCGGTCCACCGAGGTCATCTCGCCATGGCCCGCGCCGCCCGCGACCGGCACTCCCTCGATTTGGTGCTCTGGACCCCGGCCGGGCACCCTCCCCACAAGCCCCTGGCAGGCGGCGCAACCACCGAAGAGCGCCTGGCGATGGTCGAGCTTGCTATTGCCGGAGAAGCCGGGTTCACCGTTTCAGAGGTCGATACTGCCCGCTCAGGCCCCTCCTACGCAATCGAGACCCAGGCGCTGCTGGCCGCACAATACCCTGGAGCTGAATGGTTCTGGCTGATCGGCGAAGACAGCGTCACTGAACTAGCCGGCTGGTACCGCGCCGCAGAGTTGCTTCAGCGCTGTCACTGGCTGATCGCCCCACGTATAGAGGATGCTGCTGTTGTCGCCATGGCGCTCGCCGAACTGAAAGAGCGCGGCGCTCGCTTCACGCTACTGCCGGACCTACCGGTACCGGTCTCCTCGACCGAGGTACGCGTCCGTGCGAGCCAGGGGCAGCCCCTCGACGGCCTCGTTCCCCCGGCAGTGGCCCGCTTTATCCATCAGCACGGGCTCTACGGATCAAGCCAGGGTACCACTTCGTAAGAAGCCTCTAGCGGCGCTCGAAGACGTAGAGAATATGGTCTGCGAAGTACCAGGCGGGCCAGTATCGACCGACCACCCGGTCGAAGCGGTCCAGACCCGCAAACAGGCGCGGTGCACGGCGCACGAGGCGGTCGAGGTATGTAGGCGGTACTGCAAGGCCAATCCCGACCGTGCGTACCGACCGAAACCACGGGGCAAAGGCGCGCCTGACTGCACGAGGACTGTGATAGCAAACAGTCACCGTGTGGCCGTCGCCGATGGTCGCGAGGACAGCTCCTGACTGCCATCGCCTGAAGGCCCGGCGCGGCGAACCACGGGCAAGATAACCGGCTATCTCCCAGAGGCAGGCAGGTCCGAAAAGGCAAAAGGCCACCCCGGCACCGGGACGTAGCTTCGTTGCCAGGACCTCGGCAAAAGCCTGCAAGTCGAGCACGCAGTTGAGCGCGGCAAAGTTAGAAAAAGCGCCGTCGAAGCACTCACTGAGCGAGCCTGCCTGCTCGGCTGCAAGCACCGCAAAGCGGACGTCCGGACTATGGCGACGGGCGACGGCGATCATGCCGGGGGAGATGTCGGTTGCCAGTACCCGCAGGCCCCGGCCGCTCAGGTAGGCCGCATCGATGCCGGTCCCGCAGCCAAATTCGACAAGTGAGTCTCCCGCCTGCCAGAGGCCATCCAGCTGCTTCCAGACCTGGGCGCGCTGCAGGCGACCCACCGCCGTCTCCGCGTAGCGGCGGTCGTAATCCGGTGCCAGGGGGTCAAAGAAAGCTTCTGTCAAGTCTCTGCCTGTGGTAGCCTCAATCTGCGCAGAGGATCCTCAAAAATGCAAACAGAAGTATTGTGCCTGGGCGAGATGCTCTGGGATTGTCTGGCTGACCAGCCGGACAGGCCGGAGGCCGAGGTCGTCTCCTGGACATCTTATCCCGGCGGTGCGCCCGCCAACGTCGCCTGCGCCCTGGCCCGGCTTGGCACCGAGAGCACATTTATCGGTTGCCTGGGCGAGGATGAAGCCGGCGACGGATTACTGGAAACGCTGCGTCACTATCAGGTGCGGACGACTGCCGTTCAGCGCGCTGCGCTTCCGACGCGGCGGGTGTACGTGACGCGCACCACTGCAGGCGAACGCTTTTTTTCCAGCTTCGGGGGACTGTCGGCTCACCAGTTTGCCGATACGCGCCTTGCAAGCGACCATCTCGACCCGGAGTGGTTCGAGCCCGCCGGTTTTCTGGTGATCGGCAGTCTGATGATGGCCTTCCCAAAATCGGCGCAGGCGGTCCTGCACGCCCTCGATCTCGCCGACGAACAGTTTGTGAAAGTCTTTCTCGACGTCAACTGGCGACCGGTCTTCTGGGAGGAGCCGTCTCAAGCCCTCGAAACGGTCTATGCCCTGATCGAGCGCTCGGACCTGCTCAAGCTCAGCGAAGAGGAGGCCGACTGGCTGCAGCTGCCGACCCTCGCAGCCCTGAGCGAGCGCTTCGACCACCTCGAAGGCATTTTCATCACCCGTGGAGCCCAGGGCTGCGAGTGGCAGGTCGGCTCAGTGCGCGGCGAACAGGTCGGCTTCACAGTCGCAACCGTCGATTCGACCGGGGCAGGCGACGCCTTTGCGGCCGGTCTCTTGCAGGGTTTCGTGCACAACTCGCTGCGCGACTGGGAAGCTCTGGCTCCTCAGATTGTTCAGTACGCCTCCGCGGTCGGGGCCTTGAGTACGCTCACGAAGGGGGCTATCGCCTCGATGCCGAGCGACGCTGAGGTGCGTGCTTTTCTCGCGGCCCGTGTCCGCTGAACCGGGAGCCGTCCTCTGTACCGGGGCAGCTGTCGTGGATGTGCTCGTGAGCGAACCACCGGCCTGGCCGTCACCGGGTCGTTCACAGCTCGTCGAGACCATTACTCTTGCAGCAGGGGGCTGCGGTGTGAATACCGCGATTGCGCTCGCGCGGCTCGCGGTGCCGGTGCATTTTTGGGCAAAAGTCGGAGCAGACGAGGCAGGTGACCTGCTGCGCAGTCAATTGCAACAGGCCGGGGTGGGCGTCGAGCGCTATGAGCAGCAACCTGCACTGGTAACTAAAACAGCGGTCGTGCTCATCGACCGGACGGGCGAACGCTCTTTCTTGCGCACCCCCGGCGGTGGTAATGCCCTTGCACTCACCGACTTTGAGAGCCAGAGCTGGCAGGGCATCGATTACCTGCATATCGGGGGCTGCTACTCGCTGCGCCGCCTGCTCGGCCCGGCCCTGGCAGCCGCCCTTCAGATGGCCCACGCTCACGGGGTCACTACCTTCCTCGATACCGTCTGGAGCAGTGATGGCAACTGGTCGGCTCTGCTGCCGGCCCTCCCCTACATCGATCACCTGCTACCAAGTCTTGCCGAGGCTCAGGCCATTAGCGGCGAAGTTTCACCGGCCGCCATTGCCGGGTGGCTGCACGAGCACGGCGCGAAAACCGTCGTGATCAAGCTTGGCGCGGAAGGGGCGTATCTCAGTACGGCGACTGTCCAGACTGTCCTCGGCCCAAGTCCGGTACCGGGACAAATCGTCGATGCGACCGGGGCGGGGGACGCTTTTTGTGCGGGCTACATTGCTGCTGTCCGGGCAGGTCATCCGCTCCTGGAAGCCGTGCGCTGGGGCAATGCCTGGGGAGCCGCCGCCGTGAGCGCCATCGGGGCGACGGCCGGCCTCGTGGACCGCTCGCAGTTGTTGGCGATACTCGCAGCCTCCTGACACGGGCCGGACTGCTGTCGGCCATCCCAGCCTAAAAGGTACAAATGAAATAGGCCTTCCAATACCAGGAGTCTCTATGCCTCCTCGCAACGATTCGGGCGTGCTTCCCAACCTGCTCGTACTCCTCGCTATCGGCGGCGGCGTGTACTATACAGGCGCTCTCGACGGCATCTTGCGTACTTTACTGGGGAAAGATGCCCCAGTCCGGCCAGTTCCAGCCCCAGCGGACCGCAAGTCCGCGTCCTCCCCGCGGCCCCCCCTCAGTACCAGCACGCCATTCCCCACCCGACCGTTGCCAAAGGGCATTGCTTTACCTGCCCTGGACACGCCCCCGGCCAATGGTCTGAAAGGCCGGTTCCAATTGCCTTTCCCGCGCGGTCGCTGCTACCGGGTGAGTCAGGGCAACAACAGTCGCTACAGCCACCACACGATTTCCAACCGTTACGCCTGGGATTTCTCGATGCCGGTCGGCACCGCGATTGCAGCGGCGGCTTCCGGCCGGGTCGTCTCCGTTCCCTCGGCTCGTGAGGGGAGCGGCAAAAGTCTTCTCATCGATCACGGCAGTGGCCTCTACACGCTCTATGCCCACCTCAACCAGTTAAAGGTCCGTCCGGGAGAGACCGTAAAAGCGGGCCAGGTGGTCGCGGCGAGCGGTCAGGATCCGGGTTTGCTGCCGCACCTGCACTACAGCGTCGTGACCCTCTATCCTGCGCTGACCTCGCTCGCTTCGGGGTTTGTAGACGACCGCACCGACTCAGGCGGGGTCGCCCGTGAAAAAAACAGCTACTGTGCACGCGGTGGGCTTGAGACGCGTACCAATCTGAGCACGGCGCTGAGAGCCGACGTCTTCAGGCGTCAGGGGATTCGCCTTACCCTGGCTCCACCCGCCAACTCTCTTGTCGCCGGTCAGACTTACCAACTGGCCGGTGAGAGCGACCGACCGCTCTTGCCGGTCAATTACCAGTTGCGCTCGGCTTCCGGCCGGTTGCTCGCCTCTAAATCGGCCCTGAGCGATCTGGGTGGTCGCTTCAGCCTTGAGGTGCAGATTCCTCCTATGTTCGATGAAGCGGAAGTCAAACAACTGGTGTTCAGTGACCCGAACCGGATGGGTTCGGCAGTTTCCGCAAGACTGGTCGAACGCTAAGACCCCAATTGGTCACGGCTGAACGGGACACTATCTCCTGGTTTCGAGGGCCAGCGGATAGTCAGGATGGTGGACGCCTCTTCAGCAGTCCAGCCGTGGGGGACGCCTGCCGCCCAGAGTACGTAGTCACCCGGTTGGCTGAGCACACAGTCGCGCCCGACAAACTGCAACCGAAACCGGCCGGAAATCAAGATAGAAAGGGTCTGTGCCTCACCCGCAATGCTCCACTCGCTCCGCGCTTCCCCCGCCGCGTGCACACCCCACTTCACTTCAATTTCGGCAGTCGAGCGCAACCCGGCATCTGTGCCCAGAAAGTGACCGACGAACCAGCCGCCGCGAGCGGCCCCTTCGAGTGGTGCGTTGCCGAAAACGATTTCAGGGGACACGGACGCTCAGTCAGAGATTGCCTTTAATCTAAGTGCGCGAGTTCGCTCCCGCCATCTCCTGATAAGCAGAGCAAGGACAGGTGCTCATCCACAGGACAAGTCACGAGGGCCTGGCAGCCTCCGCCCCACTGGCGCAAGTTCGACCGGGTACTGATTAATCGCGGTTAAACTGACCGGCAAAGACATTGCCTGATCCACCTATCCTCTCAGTCCCGGCAAGCTCGCTATGAAAACACCTCCCTTGTGCAACGTGCGGCCGGGGTGGGTGCTGGAGTGGGGTGAGTCGGCGGAACCGACGATTCAAGGAGCAGAAGCAGCTGACGTCTGTGCTTCCCCTGGGGGCCGATTCGTAGTGGTGGGCGATTTGTGGCTTGCTCAGCGCGACGCGTTGCACCGAAAACTCGGGGTAGGAGCGGGGCTTTCGGACGCAGCTCTGGTAGCAGGGCTCTGGGAACGCTCGGGTCCGGCGGCTCTGGGAGCGCTCGTGGGGATGTTCGGCTTCTGTCTCTGGGACCGGGAGCGCCGCGAACTGTGGCTGGTCCGCGACCGGGCGGGCGGACGCACTCTCTACTATGTCCGCACGGCCCTGGGGGTCTGGGTAGCACCACGGCTCGCATCGCTGCGCAGCTTTCATGGGGGCGAGGTCGATCCGGTTGCGCTGTGCGACTACCTGTGTTGCGCCTTTGTACCCGGCGAACGTACCCTCTGGCAGCAGGCCCGCGAGGTGCGGCCCGGAGTGGCTCTGCACCTGCCGAAGGGTGAGACTGTCGTCTACTGGCAGCCGTGCGAGGCCATCGAGGAGGCCGGGCGTCCGCTCGAATGGCACGCCGAGCGGGTACGGGCGTTGCTTGAGGAGGTGCTGAGCGAGTCTCTGCCGACAGCAGAGCCGGTGGGTGCCTATCTTTCTGGTGGTCTCGATTCGAGCGCCATCGTCGCCCTGGCCCGGCGGCTCCACGACCGCCCTGTGCACACTTTTTCGATTCACTTTGGCCCGGATTGCCCAAATGAACTGGAGTTTTCGGATCTGGTCGCCCGCCACACCGGCAGCGAACACCATGTCCTGGCGATCAAAGCCGACGACCTCTGGAACCGGCTGGGTGAGGCGATGGCCTACCTCGACGACCCGATCGGTGACCCCCTGACGGTCCCGAACTTGATGCTGGGAGAGATGGCCCGCGAGTGGGTTGGGGTCATCCTGAACGGCGAGGGGGGCGACCCGTGCTTCGGCGGCCCGAAGAACCAGCCGATGCTCTTGAGTGCTCTGTATAGCCCCCTCGTCCCGGCGACCGACCTGGTGGGCTCCTACCTGGCCTCGTTCCAGAAGTGCGCCGCCGACCTGCCGCAACTGGTCCGCCCTGAGATCCTAAGCGTCGCCCAGCGCGAAAATTCAGTCTTTGCCGCCGACTTGAGTAGTGAAGCGAGTTACCTCAATCGCCTGATGGTGCTCAATATCAAGTTCAAGGGTGCCGATTTGATCCTCACCAAGGTCAACAACCTGACGCGGGCAGCCGGGGTCGAGGGTCGCTCGCCCCTTTTCGACGAGCGGGTCGTCCAGCTAAGCCTCACCATCCCGCCCGCCTACAAAGTCGCCGGGGCTGTCGAAAAAGCGGTCCTCAAACGGGCAGTGGCGGACCTGCTGCCCGAGGCGATTATCAAACGGCCCAAAAGCGGCATGATGGTGCCGGTGCAACAATACTTCCGCGAGCGTTGGACCCGCCAGGCCCGCGCCCTGCTACTCGACCGCCATGCTCTCATCGCTCCTCTACTACAACAACCGCTCATCCGCGATTGGCTCGCCTACCGCGGCGAACTGTGGCCGCGCCACGGCATCAAGCTCTGGCTACTCGCGAGTCTTGAAGTCTGGCTACAGGTGCACCACCGCCCTCAGCGCCGTGAAAGCCGATTCGTGAGCCTCTCGGTTCTCTTAAAGAAGGACCGGTAGATAGTCAGACCGGCAATCCCGGCTGCAAAAAGATCCCTTGTCGCTCACGCGATAGAGCACCTCTCGGACACTGACCTGGACCCCGCCCCTCAACCAAAACTATCGACGCCGTAGTAAGCGCCGCTGTCGTAAAAAATGAGCCCACCGTCGTCGACATTCGGAATCCGGCTCAGGTTGATGGCTCGATTGAGAGCCTGCAAAATTGCCTGGGGCGAAAGCGATTCGAGGGCCACGAAGTTACCCGCCTCAAGCCAGGTCAGTTCCGCCGGCTGCAATGCGATGCGCACCGGCAGCGGTAGGGCGCGCGCGGCACCTGCCAGTTCAGGCAGAGTCTCGACGTAGGCATTGGTGTTCCCCAGGACCTGGCGGGGTGTCAGACCGACATCGAAAATCGTGATGGCCGGGTCTGGAAACCACTGTCGGCCGGTGCGCAGATCGTGGGCGAGCCGCACCCCACGGGGACTGGCGTCGTGCAGAGCGTAGACTTTCAGCTCAGGATTGCGCCGCAGCATCGTCATCACCGTCTCAAATAGACCCGGTGGATAGCCGCCGACGCTCACCACCGCGCAGTTGTTCTCAAAATGAAAGTTGTTGGCAATGAGCAGTTGAGCGATCGTCGCGCTCTCGCAGACGACGACCCGGTCAAAACTGTAGGCCGTGACATCATCGCCCGGTTGGACGACGGCCGCTCGGGGAGCCCCCAGCATCTTTGCGCCGGGGTTGATCGTGTTCCAGCGGTCGAGCCAGGTGGCCAGTTGCTCGGGGGTAACTTTCGACGAACGTCCCAGGAAGAGTCGCTCGGGTTCGAGATCCTGGTTTGCCAGGAAGATTGCCCCGACGCCCAGGAGGATATCGGCCAAAAAAACCGCAAAATCGTTTCGGCCCAGCAGACTGAACACCCCCGCACCGAGAATGACAGCGCCCAGGATGCGTAGAGTGCGCGCAGCCGTGGCTCGGGAATCCGGTGGATTGACGAGTGAGCGCGAGGTGGCGTAACCGACCGCCGTGATCGAGACTGCTACACCCATCGAGATCGTCAGGAAATTCCGGTCGATGTCGGGAAGAAACCCGAGGCAGGCAGCCGGTCCCAACAGCGCTACGCCGAGGATAAACGAGGCCCGGCCACTGGAGCCGAACTTGTTGCCAAGGCGGCGGTTGAGCATGTAGCGCAACTGGGTCTGCGTAAAGTAGAGCGTATCGTTTGCCGAGAGGTCGGCGAGCGCCCTGGCAAAGAGTGGATCGGTCAGTCCCTGCTGTTCGCTGGTAGTCGGCTCGAAGGCAAAGGGATGGTTGCAGTTTTTGCAGCGCCCGGTGTTCGTAGTGCGGTCCTGGAGTTTGTTGTCGGTATTGCAGCGAATGCACTTCAAAGCAGACCCTCCTGTCCAAAAGCGAGCGCTTCGTCGCCCTCCCGTCGCCGGATGAGGTCGGCACGCTCGCCCACCAGCAAAACTTCCGCCGGCCGGGGACGGTGCAGAAAATGAGAAGACATCGCGTAGCCGTAGGCACCGACATCGAGGACAGCAACGACGCTGCCTTCATCCAGATGAGGTAACCGGCACCCGCGCCCCAGGTAGTCGCCGGAGTAGGTCGTGTTGCCGCAGACATCCGTCTCGAAGACCGGCCCCGGCTCGAAAGCAGCGATTCGGCGGTAGCCGCCATGCACCGCCGCCACCGCCAGGTTGGCAACCGTCGTATCGACACCCAGGATCTGCTGCTCGCCGCGCCACTTGCACGAGACCACCCGCGCCAGGAGCACACCCGCCCCGGCCACCGCCGCCCGCCCCGGCTCAAGCCAGAGTCCGACCCCAGGCGCAACGCGCTCAAGGGTGCTTCGCGCACTTGCTCCTAATGCTTCCCAGTCGAAAGTCAGGCCAGCCTGCCTGTAGGGATAACCAAAGCCGCCGCCCAGGTCGAGGACGCTCCAGTCGGGCAGTCGTCGGCCGATAGTCGCCAGTGCCTCGATGGTGCCGGTAAAGGCACGCACTGCGCTGGTGCCGGTACCCCGGTAGAAGTGCAACACCGAGATCGCAAGACCGACCTCCCCGGCAAGGCGGACCGCTTCAGCAAATTCGTCCGGGTGGATACCAATCCGGCTCTCCCCAGTGATCTCGGGGTAGTAGAGCCGCAGGCCCAGGCGCGGTGCCCGAATCGCCATAGCACTGTAGACCTCGCAGGCCATGCGTACCTGGTCGAGGCTATCGAGGTTGAGGGTAGCGGCTCCGGTGAGCACCCGGCCCATCTCCTCGCGGTTCAGGTTGCTGCCGCTGTAGACGAGTTCCTCGGGCAAGAAACCCGCCGCCTGCGCCAGGTAGCAGTCGCCGGGCGTATTGCCGTGCAGCCCCCAACCCCTTCCCCGAAACCGCCGCAATAGTGCCAGATTGCCGTTGGTGACGCTTGCAAAGTAGAGGCGAGTGCGCGGAAAATTGACAGCCTGCTCGATCTGACCGGCAGTCGCATCGAGCGTCTGTGCTTGGTAGACATAAAGGGGTGAACCCCACTCGTCGAGTAGTTGCTCAGCAAGAGTGCGACTGAAGGGCGGCTCGACAACAGGGGGGAACGACACCTAAAGCTCCTTGCGGCTCAGGTACCGCCACAGACCGCCCGGCAGCCAGAAAGGACTGGCAAGCGACCGACCGGCCACCGTCTCGCCCAGCACCTCGACCCGCCAGAGCTGCCACACCAGCAATAGCCACAGCAGCTCGCCGACCCGCCGACCCCACAGGTAACCGCCCAATTCCCCGCTGAGAAGCCGGTGCGGCAGTTGCGGTGCAAAGCGGCCCTCCCGTTCGAGGACGCCTGGATTGAGCCAGTGGCCAAGCTTGCCCCACAGTGGCCCGAGACACCAGGGGGTGAGGGGAACACCCATCCCTCGCTTCTCGCGCCAGCAGATGGATGGCGGCAGCCAGAGTTCGACGGCCCGCTTCAGCAGGTACTTTTCACACGCACCCTGCAGGTGCAGAGCCGATGGCAACCGGAAAGTCCACTCGGCAAGCGACTGGTCGCAGAAGGGTGAGCGCACCGCGAGGCCGTGGACGAGGGCCAGGGCCGTCGCCCTCGGCTGAATATTCTGAGCGCCTTTGAGCGCCAGGTTCGCCCGCCGCAGCCGGTGCAGCAGAGATTCGCCCGGACCGCCGAATACCCCAGCAAGCCCTTGACCTGGGTCGTACTCGCTCGCGGCGGCGAGCACAGAGCCTGCAAAGACCTGTTTCTCAAAACCCCAGAAGCGGTGGAAAGTCCGCAAGTAAGCCCGGATAAAAGCGTCGCCCTCCAGCCCGCCGTAGACACCTGCAGCGATCAGCGGCTTATTGGTCCAGCCGCCGAAAAGCTGGTCGCCGCCCTCGCCGTTGAAGACGACACCGACTCGACCGGCGGCGGCGCGGCCCAGCAAAAAAAGCGGCACGCTCACCCCGTCACCGTAGGGCAGGTCAAGGGCACGGACCGTCTGGGCGAGGGCGGCGCGGACCCGGCAGGGGCGGGCATCCACCGGCACCAGCGGAATTTTTAAGAACCGGGCCACCTGGGTGGCGTAGGCCAGTTCGCCCTGCTCACCGTTGCCGAAGTCGAGACTGAAGGCCTCAACGCTCACCCCCGAGCGAACGAGCAGGGCAGCGACCGCCGCCGAATCGAGGCCGCCCGAGAGAAACACCCCAACTTTCGCCCGACCGAGGTCGGCCACCTGGCGGTGGACAGCATGCTCAAGCAGGGCGCGCAGTTCGCCTACTGCCCGGTCTTCATCGATTGCGCCTTCCCTACTTGCAGGCCAACCCGTGAAGGGTCGCCCTGTACTCTCAAGACCCTGGCGCCAGGTTCGTTCGCCACCCGCCGACACTGCATAGATCCCCAAAACCGGGGTCTCGGGGGTGGGCACGTAGGAAAAGGTGCTGTAGGCCAGCAGGGCGGAGGGGCTGACCTGTGGGGAAGCAACGTGTGCAATGAGTGGGGCGATCCGCGAGGAAAACCAGATCCCCTCGTCCGCCTCAAGCCAGAAGAGCGGCATCCGCCCGAAAACCGAACGCCCGAGGGTGAGGCTCGCACTATCCCAGCGCACCCAGATATCTTGCTCCTCAGTAAGACCCGAGGCGGCAAGACCCGCTTCGCCCTCGGCCTGCACCTGGAGAGTGGTAGATGGGGCAAGCCGGTTGAGTTGCTGCTCGATGCCAGCCCGGTCACCCCGGCCCCAGTAGCCCGCAAGCAACTGTCGGGTACGGGCGACAGCGACAACCGTCCGGGTCGCCGTCTTCAACGGACTTCAAAACCACGCGAACCGAGCACCCGGTCCGGCAGCGACATCGTCACCTTCCAGGAGCCGGTGCGGGCTTCGCCCACGGGAGTGTAGCGACAGGCCGTCGGCCATACCTCGCGGTCGATCGGTTGAGTGCGGTAGCGGTTCTGATGGACCACCGTGCCGCTCGGATCTACCCAGTCGCACTGAAGCGCGAGTGTCTCACCCACCGGGGCGTCGGCCAGGGTTACCCGGAAGACAACTGTTCCGCGAACGCGGGCATCAACTATCGCCGGATTTACCTGGGCTTCAAGGGGCCGAACGCGGCTCAATTTTTGCTGGGTTTGCTGGCCCCAGAAAATCGCTCCGGCCACCACAAGGGCTGCAAACGCCGCCGCACCGCTCCAGATAAACCGGTTGCGCCTTTGTTGGAGTTCAAGCGCTTGACGGCGTTCGAGCTGGACGAGCGCTTCATCTACCAGATCAGTAGGTAGATTCAGTTCTTTGAGAATATCGACCACCTGAGTGCGGTCGTACTCGGCAGTCCGCCGCTGGTTCAGCCGCTCGACCTCAGCAACCACCTGCAGCAGTTGCTTTTCTGTCAGTCGCTCACTCATAGACATCCGGGCCACGCGGACGCCTCTACTTTACCCCGGCTCCTGATTCTGGGCCGCAGCAGGTCAGGCTTAGCGGCGTCCCGACCCAGGAGCAATGTTCAAGACATCGCGGACAACGCTATACCCTGCTAGATCCCAGAGTAGATACGCGGCAAAACCAAGCATTGCCAGACGGCCATTCCAGATCTCCGCCTGGGGTGTCCAGCCCATGCGGAATTCGTTTCGATCGTGGTGACGGTCCAGGGGATCAACAGCCCCAGAGTCCTTTCTGTCGTCGCTAATCATAGTGGGCTACCTGGTAGAAAACTGATTACCGTTCCACCATAAGAAAAATCCGGGGATGTGTCTTCTGCAGAAAAGTAGAGGCAACAGCATCGCCGGTTAGACATCTAAAGTTACTTCCCAGCCCAAGATCAGCCCAAAGAGAATAAGAGCATACAGATCCTCTCTACCTTAAGAGTGAGGCGCTCTTCATTTAAAGGCATTCGAGTTTTAAGCCGGCCCTGCCATCTGCTATCAAGTCTCACAAACAGATGGCCGACGAATGGCGCACTTTCAACTTCCCCCAGTTCAATACTCAGGGTCACACGTATCCAGATCTCAATTCAATTCGATCAATAGGGCATACGAAAAAGAGAATGCATATCACATCTTCTATAGCCTTCAACGCCCAGAACGCCCCTTGCTCCACCCCAATGGCTGCAGTCTGGAACCGGCTCAGGGGAAGTGTGCCAGGAGTATTCTCTTAAGTGAAAACAATTGATGAGAAGCCGACAATACAGTAATCTGTTTCAGCAATTAGCATCTCGCATCTCCAGGAACATGGGGGAGATTTCTGCCATAGAACCTGTCCTATGGCAAAATAAGGTCAATCGCTCGAATGGTGTCTGACTAAGTTCTTCTATCGCTTTAAAAGGTTTGGTCCCGCAATCCTATTGAGAGATTTCTCGGTAGTCAGGTTTTCTGGGTACCACCCTATCAGGAGTGAAAGATGACAAGAGCAAAGCAGGCTACTTCCGTTCTGGTTACTGCGTACGCCGGTCCAGTGATGTTCCCCCAGCTGGATGCCGGGCAGCCTGTATTAAGCGAGACACCAGTCAGGTCTGCGGAATGGTGGAGTAACCCTCCGCACCAACGGTCCCTGTGGTCCCTGTCGTTTAGAAGCCCCCTTGTCAGTGCTCAGGCGTGGCCCGTTTCAAGCGGCAGGCGTAGATTCCCGGCATCGTATTTGACCAGGTCCAGTTATTTTTGTGAGGAGTGAAGCAATGAAAAAGCGGTATCTGTTCAGTGCAACTGCGAGCCTTGCGGCTTTCATTGGCATGGCCAGCAGTGTGATGGCCAACCCGGCCACGAGCGTCCAGCAAATAGACCAGTACGCGCAGCAAGGTTTTGGGTCTACGGTGTCCCAGGTCAACTCGGTCTCCGAACTGACCGACGTTGACCCTAACTCCTGGGCTTTCCAGGCGCTCAAGTCCGTAGTCGAGCGCTACGGCTGCCTCGAAGGCTATCCCAACAAGACTTACCGCGGCAACCGCCCGCTCTCGCGCTACGAGTTCGCCGCCGGTCTCAATGCCTGCCTCGAGCGCGTCAACGAACTGATCACCGCCTCGACGGGCGACAAGGCCACTAAAGAAGACCTCGCTACCCTGCAGCGCCTGCAAGAAGACTTCCGCAATGAACTCGCTGCCCTGCGCGGACGCACCGATGCCCTCGAAGCCAAGACCAAGGACATCGAGAGCAAGCTCTTCAACGTCAACTCCAAGCTCGACGCCTCGGTGGTGATGGGCGTTACCGGCGGCCAGGCCGGTAGCGGCAACACGATTTTCAGCCCCGTGCGCTCCGGTCCGAGCATTGGTGATTCACCGGCCAACCAGGCTCTCTTCGGCGGCCTGACCAGCACTTCGGGAAACGCCAATAACGTGAGCTTCGTCGCCCGCACGAGCCTCAACATCCGGGCTACCTTTAGCGGTCAAGACGAACTACTGATTCGCATGCGCGGTGTCACCGGCCAGGACGTTGCTGCCCTCTTCTCCGGCGTCTCCGGCGGCCGCGGTAGCCTCTTCTACGCGCTCGGTCCCGACAACTTTGCCTACGACCGGTCGAGCGTCACCGCCGGTACGACCGTGGGCAACGCGGCGGTTTCTTTCGACAAAATTCGCTACGTCACCAACATCTTTACCGACAAACTCCGGGTCTTCATCGGCCCGCGCATCGACCTTTTCGAATTTATCGACACCAACTCGTTTGCCAACAACGAAGAAGTCGATTTCTCCAGCGGCTTCCACATCAACAACCCGCTCACGACGTTCATCTTCACCGGCCCCGGCGGCGGCTTCGACTGGCAGATTTTCGATTCCCTCGCCATTCGCGCCCTCTACATTGCCCAAAACGGTGGCTCGGCCATCGCCTACGGCAATAGCGGCCTGTTTGGCGGCAGCAACATCGTCGCGACCGAACTGGAGTTCAACCCCGGCCGGACAGCCTCGATCAAGCTTCAGTACTCGCGCTTCCAGGAGCAGGGTGCGGTACTCGGTACTGCCCTCGGTTCGCGCGGCGTCGCTGGTGTTACTGATGCTTACGGTGCTAATGCCGAGTGGGCGGTTTTCCCCAACCTTGCGCTCTTTGGCCGCTACGGGTTTGCCAACTCGCGCATCAACGGCGTGGCCTCTACTTCCTTTAGAGAGCTCGACTCGACCACCTGGCAGGCAGGACTCGCTATTCCTTTCGGAGCGGGCAACGTCTTTGCTGCCGCCTACGGTCAGCCGATTCGCGTCAATGGCGGCCAGTTTGCTAACGGCACCAGCTTCGTTCCTTCAGGAATAGAAGGCAACATCGAAACGTTCATTCGCCTGCGGGTATCCGACCGCCTGACGATCACGCCCGACTTCCAATACATCTTCCAGGGCTCCAACATCTCCGGCAACAGCGGTATTTCGATCGGTACCCTGCGCGCTACCTTCACGTTCTAGGCATCCAAAATCTGGCGGTTCACCGGGAAAGCCGTCAAAAGCTGCCCAGTGACCGCCAGAGCCTCAAACGCTGACTTCAAATACTATCGGTGACGCTGGTGAAGGTAAAAGCCTTCGCCCTGACACCGGGCATCACACTCATGCCGTGCCGCTCGGGCAGGCTCAACCCGTCGATGTCCCTGAGCAGATGGGGCAGACTCTGGTTGAAGCGCAAGTTTTTAATCGGAAAGGCAATCTTGCCGTCCTCGATCCAGAAAGTCCCGTCGCGGGTCATGCCGGTCACCGTCAACTCCTTGGGGCTGATGTAGCGCACGTACCAGGCGCGGCTGACCAGGATGCCGCGCTCGGTCTGGGCAATCAGGTCCGCGAGGCTTTGTTCGCTACCGTCCATCACGAGTGGTGCCAGGGGACCGGTTGCCTGCTTACCCTGTTTGGCTGCCCAGAAGCGGCCATAGCTCAAGTTCTCGACGATGCCGTCTCTGACAATCGGCAGGGAGCGGTTCGCGAGGCCATCTGCGAAGAATGGGTTTGTCTGCAGTAGAGGATGGGCCGGGTCGCGCCGCAGTTGCACCAGGGGACTAAAGAGGGTTTCTCCCAGGCGGCTGGCCTGTCCCTCGGCCGACATAAACGAGCGGCCCTCGTCAGCAGCCCGAGCATCGAGGTTCCAGCCGAACCAGCGGACCAGTTCGGCCGCCGCCGCTGCACTCAAAATAACCGGGTAGGTACCTGGGACCACTGTTCGCGGCGACTGAGCCCGACGGGCGCGATCGATCACTTCACTGGCCAATGCCTCAGTTGCAAGCTGGCCCATTGCCCAGGCAGCACCTTCGCCCCAACTGGAGCCATCGGCAACGCGGGCAGTGAAGCCGAAGTCGGCGGTCGTTCCGCGCCCCGCCGCCCGCAGACCACGGGAGTTGCCGATGGCGCGCAGACTCGATGCGGTGCTGAGGGTGCCGGAAGCTTCGACCCCGCTCCTTTCGGCGAGGATACAGGCTCGCCGGATCAGCTCTGCACGGCCCATGGGCGAAAAACGAGCAGTCGCTTCGTCGAAGGCAGCCACTCGCTCGTCGTAGTGCTGTGCTTCGAGCAAAGGCACCCACTCCGGGTCTTCCGGGGCAATACGGGCGAGGGCTTCTGAGTTGCGCAGCGCGAAGTCAATTGCTTCAGAGTCGAGGTCGTTGGTCGAGGCGGAAGCACTGCGCGAGCCGAAGTAGCTGGTGACGGTAAGTGAGAAGTGAGACTCGTTGACGTTTTGAGTAATCTGGTTGCCGGAAAAACGGCTCAGCGCTTCCTCGGCACTGCCGAGACTGACAAATACCCCGTCAGCCTCCGAGCGGGAAATCACCCGGTCGATGAGTTCAAGAGCCTGGGCTTGATTGGTCGAAGCGTCGCGAGTAGGTGCAATCGTCATTTAGTGACCCGATGGTTGTCTAGAAAGTAGCAGCCCACTCAAGCGGGGTTACCGATTTCGATGTCGCGCACGCGCACGGGCACACAGGCGTGGGTCATCTGGGCGATTTGCATCGGTTCCCCTTTGCCGCAAATATCGGTTCCCCACTGCACGCGCTCACTCGCCGGTCCAATCGCATCGACGCGGTTCCAAAATTCAGTGGTCATCGCGTGGTAGGTGACATCTTTGAGCATGCCGACCACTTTGCCGTCCTGCACCTTCCAGAAAGCGTCGCCGCCGAACTGGAAATTGCGCCGCTGCTGATCGATCGAGAAGCTGCCGATGCCGTCGATGAGGATGCCGTCCTCGGTGTCGGCGATCATCTCGTCGAGGCTCGCTGTATGACTGCCGCCTTCTGGTCCCGGCTCCAGGCCAAGGTTCGGAATGCGGACCATCGGCACACTCGACCAGCTATCAGCAAAGGCGCAACCGTTGCTTGCGCTGCGACCGAGGCGGTGGGCCGTCTCCCGGTCGGTGAGGTAATCGACGAGCAGGCCATCTTTAACGACCAACCAGTCCTGGGCCGGGACACCTTCATCATCCCAGCCGCAGGTACTACGGCCCCCCGGTTGGGTACGGTCGGCCCGAAAATTAACCCAGGGCGCGGCGTAGCGCAGGTTGCCCAGTTTGTCGGTGGTAGCAAAACTGGTACCGGCAAAATTGGCTTCGTAGCCGTAGACCCGGTCGAGTTCAGTTGGGTGACCGACCGACTCATGAATGGTGAGAAACAGGTGGCTGGGCTTGAGGATCAACGTTGAGCGGGTACCCTGCGGTCCTTTCGGGGCGTTTACCTTCTCGATTGCTTCCTCGGCGACGCGCTCGACCTGGGCAAGCAGATCGGATGCGTCGATGTGCTCGTAGCCGATGTTGAGAGGCGGACGCTCGTAGCCACGGTCCTGAGCGTCACCCGACACGACCGCTGTACATTGAAACGCCGGGTAGCTGCGGTAAAGGGTCTGCTCGATCAGCGACCCCTCCGTCGAAGCGAAGCACTTCTCTTCTCGGCTGAAGCGCAGGAAAGAGCGGGCCTTTTTCACCCCACGCTCGCCATAGCTCAGCAGCTTTTCGTTGAGAGCCAGCAACAACTCGGCCTTCTCGGCAACTGGGACGGTAAATGGATCGATCTGGATTGGGGTCGTGTAGCGGTCTTGATAAGCTTCGACCGGTGCCAGGGTTACCCGCGTCCTCTGGGTCAGTTGGCTTGCCTTTGCTGTCTCAACGGCCAGAGCGACGATACGCCCCACTTCCGCTTCTGTAAGACGGTAGCTCGCCGCAAATCCCCAGGCTCCACCGAGGAGCACGCGCACACCGAAACCCGAGCTGACGTTATCGCTCAGCTGGTCGAGAGAACGGTCGCGGGCGGCAAGCCGTTGATTACGGTACAGGCAGAAGCGAACATCACCGTACTCACAGCCTGCCTTGCGAATCAAATCGACGGCCAGGGCAGCCAGGGTAGTAGTCTGCGGCGAAGTAGTGGTAGCAACCACGGCTAAACCAGGTGAAGGATGGCTTATTTTAGCTCTCCAAACGTGGAGCCGTGCCTGTCCCATTTAATTGGCGAGGTTGAACTACCCGCTGAAGTTGGTAGGATTACTGCACTGACGGTATTGCCCATGTCATCGGTTTCACTTAAGCAGTGGTTCAAGAAGCCGACTCCTCCAGTCGTACTGCAGCCCCAGGGGTCGCGGGCGCCGGCAGCCATCACAATTGTCGGAGCGGCGCTCACCACTTTTTTCTACTGGAAGAGTGCAGCCTTCCAGCCGATTCGCCTCATCGTTGAGCAGTTGCAGGACTTTGTCTACGACGCTCTGGTCATACTTGGCGGTGTGCCGGGTGCCGGCAGCGAACACCTGTTGCAATTGGTCGCGTATGTCGCCGTCGCTGCGATTGGAGCCTGGCTGGTCGTCGCCGGTCGCAATCCCGACCAGCAAAGAGCCGTGTCGATTGCACTCGGGTTGATGCTTGCCGCGTTGCTATTTGCCAATGCTCGCTCCGAAACGCACTTTGACCGGGCAGAACTACTCATCCTCGGCTGGGTCGCGGCCAACTACTTATTCGGGCGACCCGCTGTCTACTTAAATTTGCTGGTTGCTTACTTGCTCTGCAGCTGTGTCGCCCGCAACTTTGCTGAACCCACTAGCAGCGGCTTCCAACATGCCGTTGCCCTCGCCCGCGATTGGGGCGTCGGGATGCTCGGCTGGCCCATCGGCGTCGGGGTGATGGTACTGGTCGCTTATCTTGCCTCCTGGACGACCGGACGCACTTTCGGAATCAACCGTGCCGACCGGTTCTTGCCTTAGTTGCCCGCACCGAGCCGCCTTCAAGCCCAGTCCTGTCTAGATCCGCACGATGGGCAATTCCTCCCAGCAGGTCGTGTAGCGCGCAGAGCGGTAGTTCACCACAGTCTGCCAGGGACGATGTGGGCTTGCGGCTGCGAAGCGAAGACTGTCGTGGCCATAGCGACCGTTGACAGTATCCACCGCCCGCATCAATCGCTTCGAGCGGGCCACTTTTTCAGGCACATAGTCATGGAATAGGTTCAGCTGCACTGTGTCTTCTTCCTGCAATCCAGTACAGAGCACACCGGCTTTGGAGAAAACTACGTCCTCTTGCCAGAGTTGCTCAGCAAGCGGCAACGTGTACCCGAGCAAAGTGGACGTGCTGTTGCTGGTTAGCGGTAGGCGAGCAACGGACGAGGCAGAGTACGGGTTGTCCTTGAACCGACTCGACTGCACGAAAACGCTCACAGTACTGCAGGCAAGGTGTTCGCGCCGGAGTTTCCTGGCGGCACGGGCGGTGAAGGTGGCAACTGCTTCTTTAAGCTCAGCAATGGACCGTACTGCCTGGCCGAAGCTGCGCGAGACGATAAGAGACTTGCGGGTGGGCGGACAGGGTTCGAGCGGTAAACAGCTGATGCCGCGCAGTTCCAGCACGGTACGCAGGCCAACGACGCCCATGCACTTGCGGATCCACCAGTCGTCGGCCTCTTGAAGTTTGAGAGCCGTGTCGATGCCCGCTGCCTTCAGCATCTTTTGCCAGCGGCTGCCGATTCCCCAGACATCACCCACGGGCAATGCCGACAGTACTTGGGGATGGACTGAAGGTGAAAGGCAAAAAGTGCAACTGTCGGTGGAAGCCTTGGCAATCCGGTTGGCAATCTTGGCTAAAGTCTTAGTCCCACCAATGCCGATACTGACCGGTATCCCCACCCATTGCCGAATAACAGAGCGAATCCGTTCGGCGTATTCAGCCACACACTCCTCACGCACATGATCAAGCGACAAAAAAGCTTCATCGATGCTGTACACCTCGACCACGGGGCTAAATTGCTGCAACGTCACCATCACGCGGGAGCTGATATCGCCGTAGAGGCTGTAGTTACTGCTTCTAACTGCAAGCTGGCCCGACAGCATCAGGTGACGAATATTGAAAAACGTTGCACCCCTTGGCACTCCCAGCTCTCGCGCCGCCCGGTTGTGGGATACGACGACGCCATCGTTGTTCGATAGCACCACGAGCGGAACCTTCCACAGTCGCGGTTCAAACAAAGCCTCACAACTGCAATAAAAACTATTGCAATCGATCAGGGCAATTCTTCTATCCTGGCTCTTAACCATGTTCAGACCGTGTGGACGACATGGGTGACGACGCCCCAGATTTCGAGTTCACAGTCGGAGGAGATTTTCAATTTTGGATAGTTCGGGTTATCCGGTTCTAAAAAGACTTCGTGATCGGCAAGCCGGAGCCGCTTGACGGTCAGTTCCGAATCAAGCACCGCGATCACGATACTGCCGTCAACCGGCTCCCGCGCACGGTCCACGACCAGTAAGTCGCCAGAACAGATCCCTGCACCGGTCATCGAATCGCCCGCAACCCGTAAGAAGAAAGTCGCAGAGCGGTGGCGCACACAGTATTCGTTTAAGTCGAGCAACCCGTCGAGATGATCGTCGGCGGGCGACGGAAACCCTGCACTGACCCGCGCCGTGAACAGCGGCCGTGGGCAGACAGTCGATAAATCTGGCCGCCAGACGGCACTTACTTGTGTCCTTTCCCTGGGCACTGGTATTCCTGCTGAGTTGTCCTCTCGCAAGCCTAGCGTCAACATGGACATAAGTCCATCTACAGTGGCGGGTACATCCAGCGCCAGACAGCCGACCGGCTAACTTCCGACAGCAGGCCAGTTCTACTATTTGAAATCCCCCGGCATCTTTTAGGCTGTTGAGCGTTGCAATGGTTGACCGGATGCTCGCTTGTGTCTACAGCGCCGCCCTTTCAGGTATCGATGCGCTCAGTGTGACGGTTGAAGTCGATGTCTGCCTCGGTCTGCCGCAGACTCTCCTGGTCGGCTTACCGGATGCGGCGGTGCAGGAGTCGCGCGAACGCATCAAGTCGGCAATCCAAAATTCCGGCTTTATCTTCCCGATGCGCCGCATTGTCATCAACCTCGCCCCCGGCGACCTGAAAAAAGTGGGGCCGAGCTTCGACCTGCCGATTGCCCTGGGAGTGCTCGCGGCCTCAGAACAACTTCCTGCGACTGCCCTTGGCCGCTTCTTGTGTGCAGGCGAACTGTCCCTCGACGGTAGCCTCAGGCCGGTCGCCGGGGCGATGTCGCTTGCCATCGGTGCGCGCCAGATGGGTCTTGCAGGCATTATCGTGCCCGAGGCCAACGGTCCTGAAGCGGCCCTGGTCGAGGGCATCGACTGCTACCCCCTCGATTCGCTGCGCTCGGTCGTCCGGTTTCTCACCAACCCGGAGAAGGTCAAACCGCTTGCCGGCGATGCCCGCGCCTTGCTCACCCAGGAGCGCTCTTCCGAACTGGACCTCTGTGATGTGCGCGGTCAGCCCCTCGCCCGCCGTGCTCTGGAAGTGGCGGCGAGTGGTGGTCACAATCTCCTCTTACTTGGGCCGCCGGGGTCAGGAAAGACGATGCTCGCCCGCCGGCTGAGCGGCATCCTGCCCGCCCTGACCCTCGACGAGGCGCTCGAATCGACGCGCATCTACTCAGTCGCCGGTCTATTGCCCCGCCAGGAGAGCCTGATTACCGAACGCCCCTTTCGAGCCCCCCACCACTCGGTATCCCAGGCCGCCCTGGTCGGCGGCGGCAGTTTCCCAAAACCCGGTGAAGTGAGCCTTTCTCACAACGGCATCCTGTTTATCGACGAGGCGACCGAATTTCAGCGCCCCGTGCTTGAATCGCTACGCCAGCCGCTCGAAGAGGGCCAGGTGCTGATTGCCCGCGCCCGTCAGGCGGTCACCTTTCCGGCTCGTTTTGCAATCGTACTGGCTGCCAACCCCTGTCCCTGCGGCTTCTACGGCGACCCGTCAGTTCGCTGCCAGTGCACGACTCTTCAACGCTCCCGCTACTGGTCGCGTCTTTCCGGCCCCCTGCTCGACCGGATCGATTTGCAGATCCTGGTCGGACGACCGCAGCCCGAGGAGATTACCCGCCTGACCACCGGCGAAAGCTCGGCAAGTGTGCGTGCCCGAGTAGCCGCCGCCCACGCCCGGCAAAAAGAGCGCTTCGCTGCAATACCGGCAGTCCGCTGCAATGCCCACATGCAGACTGCCCACCTGCGCCGGTTCTGTCGTCTCGACCCGACCGCTCAGGGGTTGCTCGAAGGAGCAGTGCGGACCCTCAACCTCTCAGCGCGCTCAGCAGACCGCATCCTCAAAGTCTCCCGCACCCTGGCAGACCTGGCCGGGGCCGACGCAATCGCCACTGCACACATCGCCGAGGCCATTCAGTTTCGCACGCTGGAGCGAATGCAGCTTTCAGCAGCACGGTCGGGCTAGCACCGCCTGGAAGCCACCGATACCGCTACTCAGATATCCACGAACTGGCACCCGCATCGGATGCAACAGAAGTGACCTCGCCACGCAGTAATTTGATGAACTGTTTTGCTGTCTTGAGGAGGTTTATTTGACTCGATGCTTGCCAGTCGGAAAGGAATGTGTTGAGTGTCGTATCAGTTAAGTTGAATCCAGCCCAATACTCAATTTTTATATCTCGTTCCGTATTGCCATCCAACAAACTGATCAGAGCTTGCTCGCTAATTTTCGTTATCTCCTGCCTGCGGTCTTCGGAAATAATCAAGCTATTCAGATCAGGAGAGATACAGCCTGTAAAGCCACCGGTTGCCTGGTGGTACCAATACTGACGTGCTTCGACCAACCAGGACGGAGGCTCTACTGCGAAGTCAATTTCACGAGCCAGTGACAGCAGCCAAACTTCCAGCAAGCCATCACTGACCCAGAATCCTTGCTCTTTGATATTGACGAAACTGCTTCCCATGGCGACCAGGTGTATGACGTTCAGCCCGGTGTCGGGCTACGGGCTAACGTCTCAATCTCACCCGCAGACGGGACGCCCTTCCGGCGGATTAAGCCTCGTCCTCGTCCTCATCCTCGTCGTCCTCGTCATCCTCATCCTCGTCGTCATCCTCATCTTCGTACTCGCTGTAGTCCTCAAATTCCTTGAGGAGTTCCGTCGGCTCCACGACCGACAGCAACTTCAAAGCAAGCTCGGTCCGGTCCTCAGACGCAGGTCCCTCCAGGGCTTCTTCGAGTACTTCGAGTGCCTTGAGCGAGGTGCGGACCAGGGCAAGACGGTAGTTTTCCTGCAGTTCTTCCAGTTCATCCATGTAAAACACCTGAAACGTTGACAGGTGGCCAGGAAGGCTCACCTGCGCAAAATCTATCAGGCTTTTGGCTATTTCGTCTGTATCGCGGGCATGAGGCGAACAGGCTTCAGGCGTGGGTCGAGGTGGTCAGGGCGTCGAGCCGCTCGATATCTTTTGGGGTCGGGGTCGGTGGCAGGAAATGCTTGACTACCAGTACATGCTCCCAGAGTGCCTGGTAGAGATGATGGAAGACCCAGGGTGCAAGACCCCCTTCCGGTACGACCATGCTGTAGACCTCGCTGTAGTCGTCTTCGACAACCAGATCGAGGCGGGCTGGTGTCGTCGGCTTGAGGCCGACATGAGGTAGCGGATAAGGGCTCTGTAGCGGATTGTCAAAGTCGGGCCGGCCCTGATGAAAAGGGTACCAGGCAATCGTCATCTCACCTTGCACATCACAGTGAACGCGTACTAAGCGCATCGCACTACCTCAAGAGAGTGTCCTTCCAGGATAGCGAGGCGAACAATTATGGCATAATGGGAGGCTGAGCAATTCGTGCACTTTTATATGCAACCAAGTATCGCTGTTACCCACCTGGGCTGCGAAAAAAATCGCATCGATACCGAGCACATGCTCGGTTTGTTGGCCCAGGCCGGCTATCAGATCGATTCTGACGACGAGAAAGCTGAGTACGTACTGGTCAACACCTGCAGCTTCATCGGCCCGGCCCGCACCGAATCGGTCCGCACCCTGGTCAGCCTCGCCGAGGCCGGCAAGAAACTAATCATTGCCGGTTGTCTACCCCAGCACTTTCGCGACGAATTGCTCGCCGAGATCCCAGAGGCGGTTGCGATTGTCGGCACGGGCGACTACCACCGCATCGTCGAGGTAATGGAGCGCAGCCGCCAGGGCGAACGGGTGAGCATGGTAAGCGCCGTGCCGACCTATATCGCCGATGAGCACCTGCCGCGCTACCGGACCACGACCGAGGCCGTGGCCTACCTCAAGATTGCTGAGGGCTGCGATTACCGCTGCGCCTTCTGCATTATTCCGCACCTGAGAGGCGACCAGCGCTCGCGCACGATCGAGTCGATCGTCGCCGAGGCAAGGCAGCTGGCCTCCGAGGGAGTCAAAGAGCTGATTCTCATCTCGCAGATTTCGACTAATTACGGTCTTGACCTCTACGGGAAGCCCCGTCTGGCTGACTTGCTGCGCGCCCTGGGCGAAGTCGATATTCCCTGGGTGCGCGTCCACTACGCCTACCCGACCGGCATCACGAGCGACGTACTCGCCGCGATGGGCTCGACCGCCAACGTCCTCCCCTACTTCGATGTGCCCCTGCAGCATTCGCACCCCGAGGTGCTGCGCGCCATGAACCGGCCCTGGCAGCAGACCAGCGACCAGTTAGTCGAGCGCCTGCGCGAGAGTCTACCGACAGCAGTACTGCGCACGACGCTCATCGTCGGCTTCCCAGGAGAGACCGAGGCCCACTTCGAGCATCTCTACAATTTTGTCGAGCGCTCCCGGTTCGACCACGTCGGCGTCTTTGCCTACTCGCTCGAAGAAAACACCGCCGCCGCCAAATTACCCGACCAGTTGAGCGAGGCGGTCAAAAAGCGCCGCCGCCACGCCCTGATGCGTCTGCAACAGGGAATCTCGCACGCACGCAACCAGGAGCAGGTCGGCCAGGTCGTCGAGGTGCTTGTCGAGCAGGAGAACCCTTCAAAAAATATATGGATCGGTCGCTCGGCTCGTTTTGCACCGGATATTGACGGCCAGGTCTATCTGCAGGGCGAAGCCCAGCTCAATCAGTTCGCAAATGTCCGGATCACAGCCGCCGGACCTTACGATCTGCACGGAGAAGTGTTCCGAGCTTGATACACAAACAGTTCCCCAGGAACACCCGACATCGGCCAAGTTGTGTTCTGATAGGAGTGGGGATCAAAGATAAGTCCCTTTAAAGTTTTGTTACAGAGAGACCTTCGCTTATGAACCAGTCGATCGACGGTCTGCCACCCGCAGTTACTTCTCTCACCTGCTCCTACGCCAACCGTACCAGCAGCCTGCAAATTGTGCGCATCACAAACGTGCCGGGCTGGTACTTCGAGCGGGTCATCTTCCCAGGCCAGACGATCCTGTTTTGTGCCGCCACCGAGGCTTTGTTGGAAGTCTACACAGGTAGTCACGCGACCTGCCTGCTGGCCGATACGATTCCTTGCACCCAGCTTGAAGTCAAAGAAGTGAGCGGGAGTTTCCTGCAGGTCGCAGCTGAATCATAAAAGGTCCTTTCAGTAAAAGAGCGGGATGTGTCTGCCACACCCCGCTCTTTTGTTGTGTCTTGATCTGTGGAGAGTCTGCTAGGCGTTTGCGCCGCCGACCACTTCCAGGATCTCCTGGGTGATGGCAGCTTGACGGGCTTTGTTGTAGACGATGGTGAGTGTGTTGAGCAACTTATTTGCGTTGTCTGACGCGGCGCTCATCGCGGTCATGCGCGCTGCGAGTTCACTGGCGGACGCTTCTTGTAGAGCGCGCAGAACCTGGCTATTGAGGTAGAGCGGCAACAGTGCTTCGAGTAGCTGGGTCGGCTCCTGCTCGAAGATCGTGTCGGGTGCGAAGTCTACCTGGGTACGAGCCGCTGCCCGCTCGCGGCTCACCTGAAAACCGCCTTCTTTGGAGGTGAGGCGGAAGGTTTCGTCGTCCTGGCTGAGAGCGGCCGGATCGATTGGCAGCAGGGTTTGTATAGTTGGGCGCGACGAGATGAGTGAGACGAAGCGAGTGTAAATCAGTTCGACCTGGTCGACTTCACCGGACAAAAAGGGCGAGATAATTTCATCGACAATCTGGTTAGCCTCGACTGAACTCGGGGCCTGACCGATATTTGGGAAGTTTGCTGCGATCTGAAAATTAGAGCGGCGGAAGAAGTTGACGGCCTTGTTTCCCACCAGGATCAATCGGAACTGCGTACCGGCCTTTTGCAGTTCGCGGACGTACTGGACAGCTTTACGGATGATGTTGCTGTTGTAGGCACCACACAGACCCCGGTCTCCGGCAATTACCACGACCGAAACGGTCTTCACTTCCCGGCGCTCCAGCAAAGGCAATTGCACGTCCTCGAAGCGCAACCGGGCGCGCAACCGGAAAAGCACCCCGACCAGTCGGTCAGCGAAGGGCCGGGATGACAGGACTGCCTCCTGGGCGCGCCGGACGCGGGCGGCTGCAACCAGGCGCATCGCCTTGGTAATCTTGCGGGTATTGCGCACAGAGCGGATGCGATCGCGGATTCCGCGTAAATTGGGCATAACTCATCTCCCTGGCCAGGCTTTCCATAATTCTTCACAATGTTACCATCAACGCCGGAGTCGTTTGCCCTATGCTTGCTAAGCGCATCGTGCCCTGCCTGGACGTGAAAGCCGGACGGGTTGTGAAAGGAATTAATTTTCTGGGCCTGCGCGATGCCGGCGACCCGGTTGAGCTAGCCCGAGCCTACAACGAGCAGGGTGCCGATGAACTGGTCTTCCTCGATATCGCCGCTACCCACGAAGAGCGGTCTATCATCATCGACGTCGTTCGCCGCACTGCCGAAGCCGTCTTCATCCCACTGACAGTCGGTGGCGGTATCGCCGACCTCGAAACCATCCAGGCTCTGCTGCTCGCCGGGGCCGATAAAGTCAGCATCAATTCTGCCGCTGTGCGCGACCCCGACTTCATCACCCGTGCCAGCCGCCGCTTCGGTGCTCAGTGCATCGTGCTGGCTATCGACGCGCGCCGACATGACACCCACTGGGAAGTCTACGTGCGCGGCGGTCGTACACCGACCGGCCTCGATGCCGTGGCCTGGGCTATCGAAGGCGAAGCGCGCGGCGCAGGTGAAATCTTGCTGACCAGTATGGACGCCGACGGTACCCGCGCCGGCTACGACATCGACCTGACGCGAACGGTCGCCCGCGCAGTCCAGCTGCCGGTAGTTGCCTCAGGCGGTGCGGGTCACATCGATCATATCCGTGAGGCATTAGTTGCCGGGGAAGCACAGGCGGCCCTGCTTGCCTCGCTCCTGCACTACGGCGAACTCACCGTCTCTCAAATCAAGAGAGACCTGGATGCCCACGGCGTCTGCGTGCGCCTGCACTGATGTCTGTACTTTTGCAAAAACTGCCGATTGGCGTCGGCAGCTTGACCGGCAGCCTGATTTTTGTGAATCGCCTGCTCACAGAGATGGTGCCGCCGGAGCAGGCGCGCTCGGATGCCCTCGGGCTTGCAGCAAGCGGCGTCTTGATCCTGGTGGGTCTACTCTGGCAACAGGTGCAACCGCCCGCACCCGTCGAAGTCGAGCTGGCTGGAGAAGAAATAGATATATTAGCCGAAGGTTTCACAAAACTCACGGACGACTTTGCGCTGCTTAAGGAGACACTGCTCAAAAACACCAGTGCCCGTTCGGTGGCGGTCTATTACCGTGGCGAGCCGCTCTATGAAGCAGGCCGGTTTGAGCCGTCCCGTCCATACGCTATTGGACAGATTGCCGAGCGGGTAATGCGCACGGGTAAACCTGTCTATCTTGTCGATTTGCGATTGTTTCCAGGACGTGCCGAGTTTGCTTATTTGCCTACGGGAACCCAGGCTGTTGTCTGCCAGCCGATTGGGGAGGACGGAATCTTAGTTGTCGGTGCAGCAGCAGTGCGCAGCTTCTCAAACCAGGAACTTGCCTGGATAGCAACTTTGTCAGCGCATCTTGAGCGCAAAATCGATAAGTGTTAACAAATGACCATTTCTGTTCAAGTTAGTTTGCAATGTTCCGAGAAACAATTGACTATTTCAGCTAAAAACTGTCAGAGTCATCCGTACATATCTATCAAAAGACGGGTGTTGAGAATTCGTACAGGTTCTTACACTAGCCTCATGTCCGGTTTGTCGAGAGGGGAAGTTAGAAAATCCTATGACTGAGAATACGCAAGATCGGATCAAATCCGCTCTCCGCACTATGGAGAGTGCAGGACGACTGCCGATGAATGCCGGTCAGTTGGTCGAAGAATTGATGAAGGTCACCAACCTCGCCCGCAGCACTGTGTATCGCTACCAGAGACAGTGGCGCAAACACGCCCGTCCACCTCGGACATCCCTGGATGAGGATCTATCGACTGCCAATCCTCAACAGCGTTTTTTGATCAGTATCCGAATGCCCGCTGATCTGCTGCGCTGGCTGAAGGCTGAAGGAGAAGTGCGCAACATGGGTTACCAGTCTTTGATCGTGGCCCTGCTCTACTGGAACAAAGACAACCCCTTGCTTACAGAACACTTCTGGGATGGGGAAGAGGAGGATGAGATTAAAGAGGAACCAATCTAATGCTCTCAAGATCGCTTGAGCCTTCTCAAGCAGGCCTACGGTATGGACTATTAAACCTGGGTACCGGCCGGGTTGAGTGGTGTGTACACGACGACCTTCACCCACTCGCAGCGATCGACAAGGTACGCAGATGCTCCAACTGGCTCTGCCGACCGGGATCAGTTTCGAAGGCTCGCCAGTTTTCGAGGTCGAGTCACTCGCCGAGTGAACGCCCGGCAGCCTCGACCGCATGATCCATCTGCCAGCTTAGCGATACGCGCACTCCGCCCGCCGGCAAGCTGATCCGCTCCCAGTGGCCCGCCGGTAGCTCGTGCGCGATCGTGTTCATCACCTTGGTGCCGTAGCCGCCCACTCCCGTGTTGACAGAAAGGGTAGGGCCATCGTTCTCGATAACCATCTCAGCCTTGCTGTCCAGTTGCTTGAGGCCAATTCGCAGGTGGGTGGCACCCTTCGGTTGGGCGTGGCGCAGGGCATTGGCCATTGCCTCTTTAAAGAAGCGAAATAAGTCCTCGCGAGCGTCGAGCCAGCCGCTGTCGGCGGTGGGTTCGTGAAGGGGCTCAATTTGCCGCTCAACGTTCAGTTGCAGTTCGCCCGTCGCGATCAGGCGGTCGAGTTCAAGGTGCAGACCGGCGTGCAGGCCGTTTTTGAGAGCCGGACTGATTTCGAGCTTGGCTGCCACTTGGCGCAGGTCGTTGAGTTCGGTGCGAATCTCGCGTCCGACTTTTTGTAGAGCCTCAAGCGCCGCGTCGACTGACTGTGCTTCCGGGCCGGGGGGCAGGCTGTAGAGCAGAGCTTCAAGGCTATCCATCACCAGTTTCAGCTCCTGCAGGGGCCGGTCGTGAATGTCGGTCGCCACACGAAAGAGCAGTTTTTTGGCCTGGTTGAGGATGGCTTCGCGCTCGGCACGCCTGAGTCGGTTGAGTTCCTCTTCCTGGCGGTTCAGGCGATCGCGTACCAGAGCCCGGCGGCGCAAGTAAAAGAGCGTGTTGCCGGTGAAGACAAAAGTGGCGAGCGGCGGCACGACCGGCAGCAGGAACGAGGGCTGCTGCCAGAGTCCAACCAGGGTCAGTAGGGCGTAGCCGCCCAGTAATGCCGGTGCAAATAGCCGGGCCTGCGCGTGTCCGAGTGCCCAGCCACTCAGTACGCCAAACCCAAGTATCAGCCCAAGATCCGCAAGCGGTGACGGCACCCGGTCTGTGCGGTTCTGAAGCAGGTTGCCCAGGATGTTGGCATGCAGGTGCAGTCCGTCGAGTAAGCCGACTGGAGTCTGTTCGTAAATCGTTTCGGCCTGCTCGCCTGTAGCCCCGACGATCACCAGCTTGCCTTTAAACGGTTTGAGCACCGCGGCGTCCCGCAGGGGGCCACAGCCTTCAAACGGGTCGGGAGGGCAGATACGCTCGACCGGGTACTCCTTAAAAACTTCATTCCCAAAAAAATGGATGCGTTCTCGCGGACCGATGGCCCGAGCAGAGCGACCCCAAAACTTGCGCACCGCGAGAAAGTCCGCTGAGAAGAAATACTGCAGTTCGGTGCTGTCATTTTTAAACAGGTTGACCTGGCTCTGGGTATGACGGACGATACCGTCGGCATCGGCCAGAAACTGGCGCGCACCAACAATCTGCTCGGGCGGCACCCGGTAGTCCAGGTTAGCATCGACGATCAGCAGGTTATTGAAGACGTCAAGTTTGCGGTTGGCGGGTACCGCTTCGAGCACAACCTGCGTGTTGTAGCGGTTGATGACCGTACGCAGCGGCGCGTCATAGTCGTCGTCACCCAGGCCGTGGGGCTTATTGAAGCTGCCGGGCAGCGTCAAAAGGACCACTCGTGCCCCGGCCTCCCGGATCAGCCGTTCGACCAGGACAGCGTAAGTGTAGGGTTCCAGGTAAAATTCCGGCGGCGTACCAGCAATCTGGCCATCGATCGCCAGAATCACAACTTCCTCAGGGACAGGTCCCTTTGGCTGCAATTGCGTCATCCAGTCGCGGCTCTGGCCATCGAGTGAGACCAGCGGCGTGACCGGCACGAGTAATCCCCAGACGGCTCCCCAACCGAGGCCCACCATCACACCAAGCCATTGCGACCGATTCCCCGCCATACCGCTCAGCATAGCCTGCAGGGTTACGGCCGCCTCAGGCCATTAGCGCACAACCTCGACCCGCACGCGGGCAATCCCGGCTCCCACCATCCCGAGCAGGTTGGCGGCGCGCGGCGATAAATCGAGCACCCGGTTTCCGTGGAAGGGACCGCGGTCTTGCACCTGAACGAGGACCTGTTTACCGTTGCTGAGATTGGTCACCCGCAGGTTCGTGCCGAAAGGAAGAGCGCGATGAGCGGCAAACAGGCTGCTGGTCGTTAATACCAGGCCGCTTGAGGTGCGCCGACCCAGAAATGAGCCACCGTACCAGGAAGCAAGACCCTGGAAGGCGCGACTGACCGACACGCCGATATTTTCAAGAATCGACGGTCCGTTGATATCAATCAGGGCCGGCACCCCGCCAAAGAAGCGTCGCAACCGGTTTGCAATCTGGAAGGCTGTCGCCCGGTCTGAGATGTCGTCTGTGCGGCTAAGGCGAATAGCAGCATCGATGGTGACGACCGTATCGTCCTCGCCGGCGATTACCCGATAGCGTCGGCCATCGAACGCGACGCGAATAGTGTCGGCTGAAACGCGGTCCCAGTTCAGCTGATTGACCCTGCCGCTGATCTGGCTTGCCCGCTCAAGGGCCGGTTCGTCGCCGGTCGCCACCGACAACAGGGGCAGTTGCCCCAGATACACAACCGTCGTTTTAAACTCTCTCAAGTCTGCAATATGGGCCACGGCTGGGCTTTGCAGGGCTTGCGACTTAGAGCCGCCCACCTTCAGGGGAACTTCTTCGGTTCGGAGGGCGTTGGCCGGTTGCTGGAGACTCGGGCTGACTCCCGAATCACCACCCACCACCGGAAGGTCTTGAGCCACCGGCACACCCGCATGGGCGGCGGCGACATTCAGCATTGCCACGCAAATGAGCGCAACAATGAGGTCTTTGATGGAATTGACCATTTTCGACTCCTCACTGTTTCGACTGAGAAACCATACCATACCTCCGAAGAGGTGCATGCTCAAACCCAGCCATAGAGCACTTCTTTAGGGGCTTGACAAGGGTTTCGGACGGCAGCAGCAAAACAAACTACATCCGACAAAACATCACAAACTGCTGATTCATGTATCTTCAAAAGCAGAATGCCCAGATCAATGCCGGCCCTATCTCGGTATGTGTTCTGAATCAACAAGCTAATCCACAGTTGTGCATCTAAGTTTCAATCAATTGGTGCACCCGCTAACTCAAATGCCAACTTTGCATTGCGGACTCAAGCCCCTGGACGACAATATGGAATAAGCTGTTGTTTTTGCAGCACAAATCCCAGAAAATGCTATGTGGTCCATAGCATTTTCCCGCGAGCCCCTTCAGGGAAGCCAGCATTGTGAAACTCTGTGCATAGTACCCGAACCGACAACCTCAGCCAAGCAATATGCAGCAGCGACACAGGATTGTCACATTTATTTACATAGGACCAGTAGTGCCGATCCCGGTTCGCTTCAGGCTCAAACAGTTCTCGTGCTCAGTCGAGCACGGGATAAATCGTCCGACATTCCACCAGAAGGTAGACGAAAGCGAACGTATCTGCGCGTCTAATAAAGTGAAAAGGCTACTGGGTGGATCGACAGTGGCAGTAAAGGAGTTTATGATGTCCATTCAGTTTTTTGGCCGTGTCCTGGTGGCGACTGCTCTGGTGCAGGGTCTGGCAATGGATGCCGCCAGTGCACAGCGCCGGCCCGAGGGGGTCGTAATCAACCGTTTTGAAGTCGCTCCGGCTATCAAGCCCGATTCTGAGATCAAGCCGGGTACCAAGCTCACTTTCACCGTCCTGGGTACTCCCAAGGCCAAGGCATTCCTGACTATTCCCGGCGCGACCGATCCGTTGCCGATGAAAGAAGTGAAGCCCGGCGTCTACCAGCGGGCTTATACATCCCAGGCCAACGACCAGTACGACCGCTTCATCACTATCCGGGCCGACCTCAAGCGGGGCAACAACACGACGCTTGCCACACTTAAGCCGGGTGAACCGGCCGTTACCTCCGGCCAGGGAATGGTCACCGAGAAAAACCAGAAAAACCCGAACCAGCAACCGCCGGCCGGGTCTGGTTCCACAAAGCCTTAGCCTTTAGCCGGGAGCAGTTTGCGCAGTTCGCGCTTCAGGATCTTGCCGGTAGCTGACTTGGGCAGGTCCTCTAAAATCGTGACCTGCTTCGGTACTTTAATTGCGGTGAGCTGGGTGCGGGCATACTGCACAATCTCAGCTTCCGTCGCGATGGCATCTTCTTTGAGGCTGACAAAGGCGTGCACAACTTCACCCTTGTCTGGGTCAGGCTGGCCGACGACGCCGACTTCGCGCAGGGGTGCAAACCCGAGCAAGGAGTCCTCAACTTCGCGCGAGTAGACATTCTCGCCGCCGACGATGATCAGGTCTTTGAGTCGATCGACCAGGAAAAAATAGCCTTCCTCATCGCAATAGCCGAGGTCACCAGTGCGCAACCAGCCGGCCGCGAAACTCTCGGCAGTTGCCTCCGGTCGGCTCCAGTAGCCCTTGAAAACGTGAGGTCCACGGACGACCAGTTCGCCGACGACGTTGGCTGCAAGCGGTTCACCACTCAGCGGGTCACGCACGGCGAGGGCGTGTCCTTGCGGAAAGCTCGTACCGATTGAACCGAGTTTGGGCGGTTTCGAGAAAGGGTTGACGGCGGCATAGGGAGCACATTCAGTCATGCCGTAGCCCTGGCGGACCAGATCGCCGAAGCGCTCAGCAAAGTCCAGTTCAGTCTGAGGTGGGAGCGGGCCGCCGCCACATAGAATGCAGCGCAGTACCGGTGACAGGTTGAACTCTTTTGGAAAGCGCAGGATCGTGGCAAGCAGGCTGGGCACTGCCACCATGACACTCAGGCGCGGGTCAGCCAGGTGCGCCATCAACTTTTTCGGGCTGTAGCGGTACTCGAAACTGACAGAACCGCCAGCCAGCGGCAGGATGATAAGAGCAGCCGTGAAGGCAAAGGCATGAAAAACCGGCAGGATGCAAAACAGGTGGTCGGCCTCGGCGACCGTCAGCACCTCGATACCGGCGCGAGCATTGGCGAGCAGATTGCCGTGGGTGAGCAGTGCTCCTTTCGGCTGTCCGGTCGTGCCGCTGGTGTACATCAGTTGGGCAACGTCGTCTGTATGCCTTTCGGCAATTGGGCACGCTCCAGGTGTCGCCACCAGTTCGGTAAAGTTCCAGTATTCAGCTCTGGCGGATTCGCCGATGACGACGACTTCAACAGACGGTAATTCAGCCCCAATCGGCTCAAATACAGGTAGCAGCGCCTCGGGCAGCACGAGCACTTTCGCGTGCGAATCTTGCAGGATGTAGAGCAACTCGCGACCGGTCAACTGCGGATTGACCAGCACCGGTTCTGCCCCGAGCCGCCACAGACCGTACATAACCAGGGCGTATTCAGGAATATTCGGCAACATCACAGCGACGCGCGTCCCCGGTTCCAGGCCGCGAGTTCCGAATGAAGCCGCCAGGTTTTCGCTCAGCCGGTCTACCTGGGCGTAGGTGAAGGCGCGTCCGTCGCCCTCGAAAGCAATTTTGTCGGGGTAAAGACGGAGACTTTCTTGCAGGACACAGGCGAGATTCATGAGCGCATCCTCGGGCAACTTTGGTAGGTTCGATTGATTTCAATGTAGGGTTTAAGCGCAGTCCCGGAGCATGAGGCAAGGACAGTTTTTTGATTGGTCGCGCTAGAGCATCGTTTCGAGTGCCGCCTGCAGATCGGCGGTGAGGCGGACGACTGCCTGCTTTGCTCCCTGGCGACTCTCGCGGTAGCCCGCGAAGCGCTCACTGACGGAGAGCGGCGTACCGACAACGATGTGCACGTGCTGAGGTCCGAGGTCGGTGGTCACGAACACGCCTTCCCCCTTGAGGCGCTCTACCGTGCGCAGCGCAATCAGGGCCGTCTCAGCAAAGCGG
Organism: Gloeobacteraceae cyanobacterium SOY_34_metabat_159; assembly: GCA_031399965.1. GTDB lineage: Bacteria > Cyanobacteriota > Cyanobacteriia > Gloeobacterales > Gloeobacteraceae > JANNPH01. The sequence continues at coordinate 83,685 of JANNPH010000224.1, forward strand.
TCGGCACTGGGGGAAGTGCGCACGTAGTTGCCGCTCACCGCCACGAAATTTTCAACCAGACGCATGTGCCACATCCGCAGGTCGGTCTCCTCGGCAACCCGGTCCGCCAGGCCGCGCTCGACCGGGCTCAGACTCGCAGGATCTTTGAGGTCTTCGCGGTAGATACGCTCCCAACCCGCCTGCTCAATTCTGCGGCAGCGGTCGATGAAGCTGCCCTTGGCCGGTAAAGTGAAAAACTCCTCTGCCACCTGCAAGGCTACTTCAAGCAACTGCGGCAGGCGTTCACCGAAGCCCAGGTTGGCATTGGGAGCAAGAGTACGGTGGTAGAAGCGGGTATAAAAGTCTTCCATCCGGGCCAGTAGAGATTCACCGATACGCAGCAGCCGGTCGTAGCGCTCAGAGCGCGGATCGGCGGTGAGGCCCAGGTCTACTTCCAGACGGCCCAGCAGGCGATCGAGCGCTTCCCAGGGCGGCTGTGAGTAGCGGTAGCGGATGCCGACCGGGACGATAAAGACCTGTTCGGTGCGCCTGGCGGCAGCCAGGTCTTCGGCACACCAAAAACCCAACTGGGCGACACCCGGTTCGAGGGGACTGACGATTTCGTTGTGGCCGTTGGTGGCTCCTTCGGGAGCCGCCATCATCGGCAGCACCCCCTGCACCAGCAGTTCACGAGCGGTTTTGAGCGCCTGCCGGTCGAGTTTGCCGCGCTGAATCGAGGTGCCCCCCAGGCGCGGCAATAGCCAGCCGACCCCGGCACCGGCCCAGAGTGGAACACCCCGGTCATATAAAAAATAGGCATGGACGGGGTTTTTCAGGACGATGCCGCGTTTGCGGGCAAGGGCCGGTACGGCCTGGGAGAGCAAATAGCCCATGCAGAGTGGGTCGTAGGTACTCGGGTGCCGAAAGGCGAGCAAAAAGCGCACCTTCCCAGCCTCAAAGTCGCGGTACAGTTCGGCGAGTTGCTCCACATTTTCAGTCTCGATGCGCTCAAGTGGCGTCTTAAATCGCAACCAGGCCGGGAGCAACAGTTGGGTCAGGCGTACCAGCGACAGGTTGAGAGCTGGCGGTACGAAACTAAGGGGCGGTTGAGCCTGAATCGAGCGAGCCATGCAGCACCGGAACGTCTCGGATATTGTACGAGGTCCTGGCTAGAGGAGCCGCAGCCCAGCAGCGGGCTCTTCAAGACAGACTCATTTCCGGCTGGAAGTGAGCTGCTCGTATAGGTCGAGAGTGAGAGCAGTCGCCGCCGGTTTGGACCTGCCTCCTGAGCGTTCGAGGTAAGCGCCGGCACTCAAAGGGGCCGAGACTTTCACCCGCACTCGCGGGCGGCATCCCGGTTCATAAGCGATCGTCACGGGCACAACGCAACTTTGCGGGGCCATCACGGCCAGCCGCCCGATGCCCGGCTTGAGGGGGTGAACCTGGCCATCTTGATGGATGCCGCCTTCGGGGAAGATCACCACAGCCCGCCCCGAGGCCAATAACTCCAGGCTGTGGCGCAGAGCTTCTGTCGAGGCGTACTGCGTATCGACGGCAAAGGCTCCGAGGGCGCGCATCAGCCAACCCTGCAAACCCCCAAATTCGTCGCTCGAAGCCATGAAGCGCATGTCTCGACGGCTCAAGTAGCGCACTACCAGAGCGTCCCAGCGGCTTGAGTGATTGGGCGCGATCACAACCGGTCCCTCGCCCGGCAGGTGTTCCAATCCCTCGATTTCGAGCCGGAAATACCAGCGCATAAAAAGCTTGTGGAGCGGAGAAATAATCGCGGCCAGCAGCGGGTTGACTTGAGACTTGGGCATTGGGGTGTTCAGAAGCGACAAATCCAGACTACGGACCTGTCCCCGCTTGAATCGACAGCACTATGCCAGTTTTTCAGGCGTCCCCGACCGGTCTTTCAAGCCTGGCGGGCAGAGAAGGGCAGGTCCACAAGGTCGAGGTGCACCTGATAGAGTCCTTCACCACTCAGCCGCTCGATGGCAAAACCCAACCGGCGGCACAGGTGCAGCATCGGCTGATTGCCGCACAACACGTAGCCCTGGAGGCAGGTGACGCCGCGCGCATGGGCAACTGCGATCACTTTTTGCATCAGTTTGCGGCCCAGCCCCTGCCGCTGCCAGGGATCGGCGATCAAAACGGCAAATTCAGCACAGCCTTGACCCAGATCCACCAGCCGCACCACCCCCATCTCCGGTCCCTGCGGCATCAACAGAGCCGCAATCGCCACTTCACGGGTGCGGTCGAAGTCGGTAAAGCGCGCCACTTCGCGATCCGTCACCTTCGAGGGCTCAGGGTTCTGAAAAAAGCGCTGATAGATAGACTGCTGCGAACAATTGAAAAACAGTTCCCAGTGCAATGCGAGGTCCGTCGAGCGAAGCCCCCTCAACAGCACGGGAAGGCCCGAATTCAACTGCCAGATCTCTTCGCTTACCTGCCCAGAAGGCGTCATCGGAAGCACCTTGCTCGCGAATGACCTCCCCACAATATATCCGAGTGCCGCCGGGTTTAAAGCGTACCGGTAGCGCGCCGAATTGCGGCGAGGGCGCGGTTGTAATCGATGATGGCGATGAGCCGGTTGACTCGGGCCTGGGTCAGGTCTCGCTCGGCCGTGATGACATCGGTCTGGGTACCGACACCGGCCTGAAAGCGCAACCGGGCGAGGCGCAACGCTTCCTCGGCGCTGGTCAGGGCAGTGGCTGCCGAGTTAATGCGTTCATCCGAAGTCTGCAGCGTCGAGTAGGAATTTTCGACGCTGAAGCGCACGGCGTTGCGCGTATCGACATAGCGTACGCGCGCCGAGCGGGCATCGACGGCCGACTGCGCGGCCTGGGCAATGGCCGCCCCACCGTCAAAGGCCAGCCACTGAATCTGGGCACCGACGCTGTAGCCCGTGTAGATACCGGGGACCGAATCGATCACGTTGTCGTAGGCCTGACCATTCAAAAAGATACTCACCTGCGGACCAATCGAGGCATAAGCAACGGCTTCTTGAGCCTTCGCGGCCTGCTCGACTGCGATTTGCTGTTCTAGTTCAACGCGTCCCCTGTAAGCCTGCAAAATCGTGTCTTCAATAGAAGGCGTCCACCGACTGCCCTGCTCGACGGTGTCTGCGGCCGTGACGTCGGTCGGGTCCAGAAAATTGAGCAGGCGAGCCAGGTTGCGGCGGTTGACGGTGCGCTGGTTTTCTGCCTGGATCCGCTGTTGGACAGCGTTGGCACGCTGCACCTGGGACTGGAGGACTGCAAATCGCGTACCGACACCGGCCCGTTCCTGGGCCTGGGCGTCGCGCAGACTGATATCTGCTGAGCGCACAGCAGCGACACCGATTTCGACGTTGCCGTCAGAGGCCTGCAAATCATAGTAAGAACCGATAACGCCGTTGAGCAGATCCTGGCGGACGCGCTCGAAGTCGAGGCGACTTGAGCGCAAGCTCTGCTCCGCAGCCAGAATGCGGCTGCCGACCAGTCCGCTTGTAAAAATGTTGTAGTTGAGTGACACCTGGCCCAGGATCACAGAGGTCTCGCTCTGGAAAGCCTGGCTTACGCCGCTGGTCGTACTCGTAGTGGGGGTGAGTATCGGGGCGAGTGCCTCAGCCTGGGGCGCGGTAAAGCCGCCCGCTACCAGGGCAGCCTGGGTAGACGCCGTAGTCGGCGCGATTGACGTCGGCGTACTGTTGCCCGTAATCAGGGTTCGGGTGATGGCCGACTGAGCTGACTGGTTGTACGTATAGTTTGCCGAGAGACTCACAGTCGGATAAAGACCTGCCTGGGCCTGGCGGACCACTGCCTCAGCCCGCTCGACTGCAAGGCGGGCCAGTTGCAGTTGAGGGCTGCGTTCGAGCGCCAGATTGACCGCATCTTGCAATTTCAGCGGGCGGTTGGACTGCACCCGCAACTCGATGGGACTATTCGGCATCGGTGGGATCGTCGGCTGAATGGCGTCGCCGCTCAAGTCGATAGCCCTGGTATCAGTTGCGGCCAGGTCGTTCGCCGTCTGAGCTTGAGCGAGCGTTGCACCGGTCAACCCGGCAACCAGTAACGCCGTTACGAAACGGATATTCATCGACATCCCCCAAAACGAAAACTGTATTTTGACTTGAGAATAAGCCGCCTTACCGAGACCGATTCTAAACAACCTTCTCATCAGGTAAACATGGTCGCCACTGCCGGGCCGGCAGCACGAAGTTGCAGCAGATAGCTTCGATCACAATCAGTAGTGTATCGTTCCGGCCAGGACACTTGTAATGCCCTGATCGAGAAAAGCGTCCTCAGCGATCAGTCTCAGCCGGAGTGCAACGAATCTGACGTGGGCCAGTGCACTCAGGGTCCACCCAATTGTCAGCAGCGAACTCTTTTTTTGATCGAATCCGCTACTGTTTCGGGGTAACCTGTCTTCAATCGGTCCAGTAGACTCAAGCAGGCTACGTAAGATCAGTCATATTTTGAGAATCGGAGCATTCAGTCCTATGAGTAAAGAGCAGACATTGCAGGCTACCCCAACCCGGAGGCCATCCTCCCTCGGACCGGTCCTGCGAAAACGCTCTTACTCCTACTGGCTGGGTGGTGGGCTAGTCGCTGCTCTTGCCCTCGGCGCTCTGGTCGGCTATCGGCTTTCGGTCGCACCTGAGCCTGAAGCCGTTACAAACTTGCTGCCAGTTCTGCAACAACACACTCAGTCCAAGTACGCCGCTGCCCTGGTCGTCGTCGAAGCAGACGCAATTGCAATGCTTAGCGAACGCCGCGTCCGCACCCACACGGTGCTCCCCGGCGAGACGATTGCTTCGATTGCCCAGGTCTACCAACTTCGCCCACAGTCAGTCGCACTCTCTAATCCGGGGTCGGGCCTGCAATCTGGCCAGAAGTTGCTGATTCCACCGGTCGATGGGCTTGTCTACCGTGTCCGGACGCGCGATACCCTCGCATCAATCGCCGCACAGCATCGCGTCTCGGCCGTGGCGATCGCAAAGGCGAGCGGACCGGGTTTCCCTGACTTTCTCACCAACGGCCAACTGGTTGTCATTCCCGGTAATCCCGAATCACTTCAGCCGGAACGCGAGCCTTCAGTCCTCGACGGCCTGGGCGCCCTGGTACAACCTCCAACCCAGATTGCGCTCAGCGTGCCGAAGATCAGAGGGCTTTCCAAAGAAGGCTATCTCTGGCCCGCCAGGGGATACGTCGGCTCTCCCTACGGTCCGCGTGGTTCCCGGATGCACATGGGCATCGACATTGTCGGCCCGGCCGGTACGCCGGTACTCGCTGCCCGCTCGGGGCTTATCACTTTCGCCGGCTGGATGTCCGGTGGTTTCGGCAACGCCATTGACATCCGACACGCCGACGGCACCATCAGCCGCTACTCTCACCTGTCGCGCGTCCTGGCGCGCAGTGGCCAGACTGTCGAGACTGGCCAAGCAGTCGGCGCGACTGGCTGCACCGGCCGCTGTACCGGTCCGCACCTGCACTTTGAACTCCACATAGGCGGCCGGGCGGTCAACCCGTTGCCCTATCTCAAGTAGGCTATCGTAGTGCAGCTGGTGGCGAGACTTGAGTATGGGTCAGCCGGGAACACTTCTGGCGATTCGCTCGTCCCTCTGCTATCGTCACAAAGATTGGCCCGTTCAAGCGAGTTGCAGCTTCATAACTTATGAACATTCTTCAAGACGTCATCCGGTTCTTTATCAACGATTGGTGGATTGCGGTTCCATTGTTGCTGTGCTCGGTGCTCACCGTCGCAGTCGTCACCGAGCGCTGGTTCTACATCAACCGCAATAAGCGCGATGTCGATCGTTTTATTGTCCGGCTGCAGCGCGAGCTTGAGCGCGGCAATCTCTCCGGTGCGCGCAACCTTTCAGAGCAAGTGGGCGGCGTGATTGGCGAAGTGGCTGAAGACGGCGTGCGGCTCCTCTCGATTCCACGCGTCAACTTCGAGCAGGCCTTCGACATCACGATCAATCTGGGCATGCGCAAGTTCGAAAAGCACCTGAATGTGCTGGGCACGATTGGAGCGGTAGCTCCCTTTATCGGTCTACTGGGTACAGTCGTCGGCATCTTGCGCTCGTTTCAGACCTTTGCCGATGCTGGGGCCGCGAGCAACAAGCTAGCAAGTGAAATCGGCTTCGCGCTGATTGCGACTGCAGCCGGTCTGGTGGTCGCTATCCTCTCTGTTGTCGCCTACAACATCTTCCAGAATATCGTTGCCCAGTTTGAAGACGATTTTCAGCTTTTGAAGTTGCTCTTTCTAAACTTCACCGATGTAGCCGAAATCGAGGCCGAGCCGCTCGAATCTCCGTCCGTTCCGCAATAGGAGTCTATTCATGGCAGTGCAGAGCCCGGGCGGTCGTAGAGGACGCCGCAACCGCAGCGGTTTTACCGAGATCAACATTACGCCGCTGACTGACGTCTTCCTGGTACTGGTGATTATCTTGCTCATCACCGCACCGTTGATTCAAAACAACGGTCTCAAAGTCGAGCTGCCGACCTCGGCTTCTGGAGACAAAGACGAGCAGAAGAAGACCCTCGTAGTGGGCGTCGATAGTAAAGGCCAGTTCTCCGTCAACGGTACTGTGATTCCCGAAGACAACCTGCTTGCTGCTCTTCGTCGCGAAGCCCAGGCAACCGGCCAGAAGGTACTGGTTGTCCAGGCTGATGCGGAGGCTCGCCAGAAAAATGTCGTCAAGGTGATGGACGCTGCGCGTCAGGCCGGTCTTGAACGACTGGTCGTCGCTACCCAACCGTCGTCAGGCAGCTAGTCATGATACTCCCGGCACACCCCCGATTACACCTAGGAAAAAGCTAGCGAGCCTCTAAAGAAGTGCTGGTTTCGGATCTATCCGGACGGCTCTTTTTTATGTTTTTTTTCCTTAACGGCTCCGTTCGCTTTTGGGATCGAGCCGTTAAACTGATGCTACCGAGCAGAAGCCAACCAACGGAAGTTTCGACGATGTCATGCCTTGTGATCTTATGTGCAACCGTCATAGCGACGACCCTCCTGGCGGGAATCACGTATTTTTACAACCAGACCCGTGCTTCTCTGCGCAGGCGCGATCGCTACACCCCCATCGCCCGGCTCGAAGCGCCGAAGACTCGCGAGGAAATTGTCGACATGCTCGAGCGACAGTTTAACAACAGCCCCTCCGGGCCACCCGAGCGCAAAGACTGATGCAGCCGGCCATCGATCCACTCAGCTTTCCAGACGCGGCCTTTCTTGGCGATGTAGTCGTTGTTGATGTGCGCGGGCGCAACCTCAGTAATATCCAGAACGTGCAGGTCAAACCGGCGCGGGGCGTACGGGCGATGCTCGGCGATCCGTTGGCCCGCCGCCGCAGTCCCGTTAAAACAGGACCGGACACTTTGACTTTGACCGTTCAGATCGACTTTGACGCTTTTCCCGGTGACCGCCGTCTCTGGCTCGAATCGGCGGCAGGAGACAGCAACCAGGTTTTGATGACGGTCATGATGTAAGCATTCATGATGTAATGGTGCTGACGATTTATCCTGCTCTGTGAAGCGAACAGTAATTTTTATGGCGCTCTGGCTGGCCAGCTGTGCTGCCCAGAATGCTGTCCCAGAAGAAACGGCCGCCCCCGCCGTCGCGAGTGTCAGGCAAACTCTGGCTTTTCCGGTGAGCGGGCCGGGGGATTTGTTCGTGCTCAAAGCAGACGGCACGCCCTTCAAAGACGAAAAGGGAATCTACAAAGGTGAGATTAAAGTCGAACCCTATACTTCCCGGCTCGACTTCATGGCTATTTCGACCACGCTCGGGGCAGAGCGCCGCTTCGCCATCGCGGTCGAACTACCCTACATCGATGCCAGCCACAACATCAGCGATGACCGTCCGGCCGTCGGGCTTGAAGTCGATGGTTTCACCCTGCGCGAGGGCGAAGCGGTCGATAGTGTGATTTCGACCTTCAGCCGCAGTAAGGATCGTGCAAGCCGGGTCACCTTCAACCTGCTCCCAAATGGACTCGAACGCTTACGCGCCGCCAAAGAGCGCGTCGCCGTCAAGGTCCGCCTGCGCTCGGACGCTTTTGCTTCAGCGGGTGAGTGCGTGCGGGCAACCCCCGGCTCCGCCCCCGCTTCCGGCTGTCGCAAGCCTTATATAGGGCGTACCATAGAAGGCGCGGCTTTGAAGAAGCTCAAGGATTTCATCGGCACTGCAACGGCTGAGCAAGGTAGTGGAGTAAACTAAGCGATGACCGAGGATTACCTGTGAAGCACACGCTCTCCGTACTGGTCGAAGATGAAGCCGGTGCCCTTACCCGGATCGCGGGCATGTTCGCCCGCCGTGGATTCAATATCGAGAGTCTTGCGGTTGGCTCCGCCGAGCAGTCGGGCGTGACCCGCATCACGATGGTGGTGGCCGGGGACGAGCAATCCGTCGAGCAAGTCACCAAGCAACTGCACAAGCTGATTAACGTCCTGCGCGTGCAGGAGATTACGACCACGCCCTGCGTCGAACGCGAATTGATGCTGATCAAAGTCAACGCCACGACCACTTCTCGCCGCGAGATTATCGAACTGGCCACGGTTTTTCGGGCGCGCATCGTCGATGTCTCGGAGGACACGGTCACGGTCGAAGTGACGGGCGACCCCGGCAAGATGGTGGCCATCATCCAGATGCTCGCCAAGTACGGTATCAAAGAGTTGGCCCGCACCGGCAAAATTGCCCTTACCCGCGAATCGGGCGTCAACACCGAATTTTTGAAATCGCAGCCGACCTCTTCGCTGTCGCGCGTCTGATGGCCCTACCGGTTTTCACCTTTTGATGAATAAACAGATCGTGGTCATCGGTGCCGGTCCTGCTGGCCTGACCGCCGCTTACGAACTGGCAAAGCAGGCCGTCGCAGTCACCGTGCTCGAAAAGTCAGATACGGTTGGCGGCATCAGCCGCACAGCCCGTTACAAAGGTTTCCGGTTCGACATCGGCGGCCATCGCTTCTTCTCCAAATCCGACGATATCGAAGACTTCTGGAACGAGATCCTCAAAGAGCGACTATTTGAGCGCAACCGCCTCTCGCGCATTTTCTATCGCAACCGCTTTTTTGATTACCCAATCCGACCCCTGAACGCCCTTAGCAACCTCGGTGTGCTGACCGCGAGCGCCTGTCTTTTGAGCTACGGCAAAGCGCGTCTTTTCCCGCCTAGGTCCGTGCGCTCGTTCGAGGACTGGATGATCGCCTCCTTCGGGCGCACTCTCTATGAGATCTTTTTCAAGACTTATACAGAAAAAGTCTGGGGGATGCCCTGCTCTGAAATTTCAGCTGACTGGGCCGCTCAGCGGATTAAAGGGCTCTCGATGTCCTCGCTGATTAAATCGATGTTGCTGCCGACCCCGACGCGCGGCGCGGTGATTAAGACCCTCATCGACCGCTTCCGCTATCCCGGTCACGGTCCGGGCGAGATGTGGGAAGCGGTCGCAAAAGCGGTTGAAGCGCGTGGCGGCAACCTCGTATTCGAGGCACCCGTCATCCGCCTTGAGCGCAACGCAGATGGTCTCGTGCAGATCTGGACGGGTGGTAAAGCGGAGCGGGCCTACCCCGGTACCGATTTTCTCTCGACGATGCCCATGCGCGAACTGGTACAGGCTCTCGACCCGCCCGCACCGGAGGCGGTCCAGGTCGCTGCCCGTTCCCTTGGCTATCGCGATTTCCTGACAGTGGCGCTCATCATCGATGAGCCAGCACTCTTCCCGGATCACTGGATCTACATCCATGACCCCAGTGTGCGGATGGGCCGCATCCAGAACTTCAAGAACTGGAGCCCGGAAATGGTGCCTGACCCACGCTACACCTGCCTGGGGCTTGAGTACTTCTGCTTCGAGGGCGACGGCCTCTGGAACGCCACCGACGATGAATTAATTGCCCTCGGGTGCAAGGAACTCGGCCAGTTGGGTCTTGTGGACCCGGAGAAAGTCGTGGACGGCACCGTTGTTCGCCAGCCAAAAGCCTATCCGGTCTATGACGACTTCTACCGGCAAAACGTTGAAATCATTCGCAGCTTTCTGGAGCGCGAAGTGCCGAATCTACAGCTCATCGGGCGCAACGGCATGCACCGCTACAACAACCAGGACCACGCGATGATGACTGGGATGCTCGCCGCCCGCAACATCACTACCGACGAGCACTACAACCTGTGGCTGGTTAACTCCGACGCCCAGTACCAGGAAGAGATCCGTGAAGGGGACGATTCGACCGGTCGCCTGGTGCCCCAACGCCTGAAGTAGTGGTAGAGGGTCGTACTCAGAGCATGCAGTCCCTGAGTACGTGCTGAAACTATTCCTGCTGTTCACCGAGGATGGTGTAGATATCGCGCTTGGCCCGTTCGAGCACCTCGCGTACTTTGGCAGTGCGCTCCCGGTTACCGGGACGGGTCGATTCGAGCACAGCCGTAGCCAGGCCTAACATGGCCTCTTTGAGTTCATGCAGCGACGAGAAGCCCTCGCCTGGGGTGCTGCGCGATTGACCGGCGGTGCTGCGCCGCTCAGAGAGCAGTTGGCGACCACTATCAGTAATCGTATAGACGCGCTTGCCCTCGACAGTCTCGCTGGTGAGATAGCCGCCTTCTTCGAGCAACTGCAGGGTCGGGTAGACCGAACCAGGACTCGGCCGATAAAAGCCGCCGTTGCGGTTCTCCAGTTCTTTAATCAGTTCGTAGCCGTGCCGAGGCTGCTCGGCCAGCAGTTCGAGCAGGAGATATTTGATATCGCCCCGGCGGGTACGCGGCTCGTCACCCCCAAAGTTCCACGCACCACCGAAACCGAAAGCTCGGCTAAACGGAAACCCCTCACCAAATGGTCCCTCACTACCAGACCGGCCACGACCACCGGCACAAAAAAATGGCATGCCCTGGAAAAACATCGTCTTGCCTCGCGGAATGAGTATCGTCAGGCTAACACAAAAACATATCGCGATATATCGTTAACCCTATTTTGCAGGGCCATTCGTTGCTGAGCAAGCTGCTAATGCGCTATACTACATCAATACTACAGCCATTTGAAGAACCAAGGAGCAAGACAATGCAGACTCTCCCGCGCACTTCGACCACCGACATGGAAGTGACCAGCATCCGGCTGGAGCGAGAACTCAAAGAAAGGCTCAAAGAATTTGCGGGCGACCAGGGCTATCAGGCCCTCGTACGCGACATCCTCTGGAGCTACGTCCGTGAAAAGTCCGGCGAGTACGTGATCCAGGTCAGCCGCGCCGACATTCGCTCGACAATAGCGGCGACCTCTCACCAGGAGCAGCGCTGTGCACTCTCGGGCAACTTAATCCGCACCAACGAAGCCATTTTGCTGGGCCTGACCGCTCAGGGCAACCTCGTACCCATTCAAGCCGAGAGTTTATCAGCCTAGGCCGCTTCTGTTACAAGCATTCACAATTCGAGGCTATATGAAGATCCCTGCCTGTTTGCTTGAGGCGGGGATCAAGGCTCTGTAGAATGGTTCTAGCCCCTGCACTCAAAAGTGCGAAGGAGAGAATCATGCTTACGAATCTAGATAGTGCACCGAACCCCGCCTACATCTGTCCCGCTGACATGGCCTGCTCAAACCTGGAGCGAGCCGCCCAGATTTTGAAGCTCGACGCAAGCCTGATCGAGCTATTGAGTATTCCCCGTCGGGTCTTGACGGTCGCTGTGCCGGTGCGTCTCGATAGCGGTCAGATCCAGGTGTTTGCCGGTCACCGGGTCCAGCACTGCAACGTACTCGGTCCCTATAAGGGTGGTATGCGCTTTCACCCCGGAGTGACCCTGCGCGAGGTGTCGGCGCTCGCGATGCTGATGACCTGGAAGTGTGCACTCCTCGGCATCCCTTACGGCGGAGCCAAGGGCGGCATCGCTCTCGATCCGAAGCAGTTGTCGATTGGTGAACTCGAACGCCTAACCCGCCGGTTCACCAGTGAACTCGTGCGCGACATCGGGCCTGAAATCGACATCCCGGCCCCGGATGTGGGCACTTCGAGCCGCGAGATGGCCTGGATGATGGATACCTATTCGATGAGCGTCGGCCACTCTGCCCCAGGCGTAGTCACCGGCAAACCACTCAGCATCGGTGGATCCAAAGGCCGCGAAATGGCAACGGGCATGGGTGTTGTGATCACGACCCGCGAAGCCCTCGCCACTAAAAAGCAGTGGCTTCGCGATACGGCAGTCGCCATCCAGGGTTTTGGCAAAGTCGGCAGAGCGGCAGCCCAACTCTTTAGCCGCAGCGGTGCGCGGGTCGTCGCTATTTCCGACAGTTCTGGCGGTGTGCACAACCCGGAGGGCCTGGACATCGAGCAACTGAGCGACTACGTCCGGGGCGGCAAGCGGTTGGTGGACTACTCGGGGGCGCAAGTCATCAGCAACACTGAGTTACTCACGGTGCCCTGTGATGTGCTCGTACCAGCTGCCCTCGAAAATCAAATCACCGCCGACAATGCCTCGCAGGTTAAAGCGCGCATTGTCGTCGAAGGAGCCAACGCGCCGACGACCCTGGAAGCCGACCGCATCCTGGAAGAGCGCGGCATCACCGTGTTGCCGGATATCCTGGCCAACGCCGGAGGCGTGGTGGTCAGTTACCTCGAATGGGTTCAGGGAATGTCCTACCTGTTTTGGGATGAAGAGCAGGTCAACCGCGAGCTCGACAAGTTGATGGTCTCCGCTTACCGGCGCGTGCGAGCCCAGGCCGACAACCTGCGTTTACCGATGCGCACCGCCGCCTACACCCTCGCAGTCGGCCGGGTCACAGAAGCCTTCGCACACCGGGGTCTCTATCCTTAAGCCTGTCATCCGGCCCTGCGATTGGGGAATGGTTCCTGCTACAGTTGGAATTGCAAAGCGCGGGGCAGTGGTGGTTTCGGTCTTAGGCTTGGACGTCGGAAGCAAGCGAATTGGGGTGGCCGGTTGTGATTCAACCGGCCTTTTTGCCAGTGGGCTGACTACAATCTTTCGCTCTAATTTGAATGGCGATCTTGAGATGATTCGCGCCTGGATTGCGCGCCGCAAAGCACAGTCCGTCGTAGTCGGACTACCTCAGAATATGAATGGTTCGCTCGGCCCCCAGGCCCGGCGGGTGCAATATTTTGCTCAGCAACTCGCCCGGGTGATCGATATTCCGATTCACTTTGTCGACGAGCGGCTTTCAACAGTGCAAGCCCAACGCACCCTCCAGTCGGTGTCTGCCACCAAGCGGCGCGATCTGATCGATCAACAGGCTGCCGCCGTCATTCTTCAACAGTGGCTGGACATCTGCCGCTTACAACAGTTTTCACAGCAGGAATCTTCAGATGAGCGAGACATTAACCCTTAACGACGAAGCCGGCCGTTCTCTAGTCTGCGAACTGGTCACCGAACTGGAGATCGAGGGCGCGCAGTACGGACTCGTAGTTCCCCAGGCGACGCCCGTGCGGCTGATGGCCTGGGAAGGAGCCGAGGGCGATGACGAAGCTTCCGAAGACGACGCACTCCTGGCCGACCTCGACGACGAAGAAATCGAGCGCGTCTTCCCGACCGCCAAAGCGGTGCTCGCCGAGCAAGAATTGAAACTGGTCGATTCGGCCTATCTGCTGATTGTCGAAGGCGAAATCCCCAATGCCGAGGAAGCGGAAGTCTACTCGATCGCCGACGACGAGGACGGTGAAGAGATGGAAGAAGAGTACCAGCTCCTCGAAGAATTTTTCTTTGAAGACCGCCGCTACGGTATTTTTACACCCCTCGACCCGGTCATGCTCTTTATCGAACTGCCTGAAGATGGTGCCCCGCGCGTGCTCGACCCCGAGGAGACAGCCCGCCTGATGCCCAACTTCGAGGAGGCCTTGCTCGACCTGGCCGAATAGATGCTTGGGCGCTGGCTACTGGCCGGAACTTTGTTGCTGGTCGGCCTGACCGGAATTGGATGGCAGTGGTTCAGTGCGCCACCCAATCCACGCTCAGGCCACGTTGTCGTCCTGCCGGAAGGTAGCGGCACTCTTCGGATCGGCCAGATCTTGAAAGAGTCCGGTTCCATCCGCTCCGAATGGCCCTGGCTTGTCTATGTCTGGGTAAGGGGCTGGCAGAACGACCTGAAAGCAGGAACCTACAAGCTGCCACCCGGCCGCGCACTCACTGAGATTGCAGCACAAATCCATAGCGGTGAAACACTGAGTATCCGCTACACGATTCCTGAGGGCTGGAATCTAACGCAGATGGCCCGCTATTTCGAGGAGCGGGGTTATTTTTCAAGCACCGCTTTTCTAGCCCTGACCAGTGGACCGACCATGCTGCGGCCTGCCTGGTTGCCTGCAAATCTTGACCGGCTCGAAGGCTTTTTGTACCCGGATACCTACGAACTTTCCGCCGACCAGGCACAGCCGCGTGCGGTCGTGCTCCAGATGCTCCAGGGCTTCGAGCGAACCGCTCTACCCCTTTATCGCGCCGAGCCTTCACCCTCTTTGTCCCTGGATGCCTGGGTCACCCTCGCCAGTATTATTGAAAAAGAAGCAGCAGTCCCAACTGAACGTGGGCAGATCTCGGGCGTCTTCACCAATCGGCTCCAACAAAACATTCCCCTCGGCTCCGACCCAACGGTCGAGTACGCCTTCAACATTCGGCAGACCGCTGACCGACCATTGACCTTCAAACAGGTGCGCCGGCCCTCTCCTTACAACACTTACCTGAATGCAGGGCTTCCCCCCACCCCGATTGCTTCCCCCGGCCTGGCGAGTCTTAAAGCGGCGCTCAAGCCTGAAGCGAGTCCTTACCTGTACTTCGTGGCCCGCTACGACGGCACGCACATCTTCAGCCGCACTGAGGCCGAACACGAGCGCGCCAAACAGCAAATCCGTGCCCAGCGCCGCTCGCGTCCCGCTGAGGCGGAGTTATCCCAACCGTCGGGCAGGTCCCTCCCGGCGACCGCAAGCACCCCAAACTAAAGATAGACTCATCCTATGAACAAGTCCTACACGCAACTTTTCAAGCCCGACTTGATCGTGGCTGGTCCTGTTTCAGATTTAAGCTTCGAGTGGCTCAAAGCACAGGGCGTTGCCGGACTGATCCTCGACCTCGACGATACGCTGCTTGCCCTTGGCGAGCAAATCGTCAACACTCGGGTCGTCGAGTGGGTGGCAAGAGCCCGCCTCGAATTTGCCGTCTGGATTGTCAGTAACAACCCCAACCGCCTTTTTATCGAGACGATCGCCCTCTCTTTGTCGCTCCCTTACATCAACCGGGCAGCGAAGCCGTCGCGCCGGGCCTTGCGCCGGGCACTAGAGGCAATGCAACTACCTGCCGAGCAAGTGGCGATCATCGGCGACCGACTACTCACCGACATCCTGGCGGGTAACCGTCTGGGACTGACTACCGTACTGGTCGAGCCACCGGGGCCAAGCCGCGTCCTGCGAGGTAGCCTGATGCGCCGGGCCGAGCGCTTCTTCTTTCCTGGAATCACCATTGTCCGCCCCTGACAATCAGTCTGTAGACAGATCTTTAAGAAAAGCTGACGCTTCTAAAGAAGTAGCTACTTCGATCAGTACTATTGTGCAAGCAATATAGATGGGGCGCGTTCATAAAGCCCTAGCCGATAAATCCCTGCCAATTTTTTGAACCAGGTCTACTCCAATCAGAGGCGGCCTGGTTTTTTAATGGCTATCCTGATGCTATGAGTGAGCCAGAGTCCCCGAAACCATCTACAAAAAAACCGTCGGTGCGCCGACAGATGCCTCTGCGCCGCTTTGAAGAGGTCGCCGAGTCGCTTGACGAGGAAGAAAAAAAATCGGCGAAGAAGCTTGAGGCTGACCCAATCGACGGACGCGACTTGCCCCGCTACTTGCGACGCAACGACCGCCCCGACAGCAACCTGCTGCGCATCTCGCTGATTGCAACGGGTCTGGTCTTCGTAATTGCTATTGGACTTGCCCTGCTGCTGCGTCCCCTGCCTAATCCAACCATCCCGGCCGGCAAGAAGATTGATCGCGGTCTGGCTGTACTCGCGACCCCCCGCGGCTTTACAGCGACCCTCTACACGCCGGGTGCTGAGGGCAGTCGGCGGGTAATCAGCCGTAAGGACGGTGACCCTCGTGATGGGGAGGCCGATGGCTTTGTGTGGTTTAACAATATTCCTTCACGTGCAGTGCCGACAGGTAACTACCTACTCGAACTTTCCGCCCCCGGACGCGAAGCAAAGCAGATCCCAGTCACCATTCAGGCAGGACGGGGAATTATCGAGGGCTACAACACCCGTACCGCTCTCGTGGAAGGTCCTTAGTTGTCCACCCGACAGGTCCAGGTCAGGGTGCCGGCCACCTCGGCCAATCTCGGACCCGGCTTCGATTGCCTCGGCGTTGCCCTGGGTCTTCACAACCGCTTTGTATTCTCGGAAGCTGCGGCTTTTAGCTGCACAGTGACGAGCGAAGTCGATAGTGACGACGCTGCCCAGGTCGCGACGAGCGAGAACAACCTCGCCTACAGGGCATTTCTCCACCTGTTTTCTCATCTGAATCAGCTGCCTCCGACCGTGCAGTTGACAGTCGAGATGGGAGTGCCGCTCGGGCGCGGGCTCGGCAGTTCAGCGACGGCCATCGTCGGCGGAGTCGCAGCGGCGAATGCCTGGCTCGGCTTTCCACTGGCTGTGCATGAATGGTTGACCCTGGCGGCGAGACTCGAAGGGCACCCCGACAACGTCGTTCCGGCAGCCCTCGGCGGCTTCCAGCTATCACTACTGGAATCGGGGCTGCTCACCTGTCCACTCGCCTGGCACCCCGAGATTGCCCTGGTGCTGGCTGTACCCGACTTTACGCTCTCAACCAGTAAAGCGCGCTCCGTACTACCCAGGACTGTGCCCTACGCCGACGCTGTCTTTAACGCGGCTCACGTTGGTCTCCTGGTGCAGGCGATTGCCTGCGGCAACGGCGACTGGCTCAAAGAGGCCCTGGTCGATCGCCTGCACCAGCCCTACCGGACGGCTCTGATTCCTGGGTGGGAGCAAGTCCACACGGCTGCTATCACTGCGAGAGCCTGGGGGCTGGTAGTCAGTGGAGCCGGACCTTCACTATTGGCCCTGGCCCCTCAGGCTCAAAGCGCAGAAGTCCAGCAAGCGATGGCTGCCGTCTGGCCGACTGCGAGGATTTACTCACCAACCCTCGACCGGGATGGCTGCCAGATTATTGTCGAGGCTTAGGAACCTGGCAGGTAGTGCCCGCTCAGTGCAATCGACCGAGCAGACGTTCGCGCAGCTTGTGGATCTTGTCGCGATACTCGGCTGCTTTTTCAAATTCGAGCTTTTTGGCGGATTCCTTCATCTGCGCTTCGAGCTGGCTAATCAGTTCGGGAATATCAGCGAGGTCAACTTCGACCGGTTGAGCAGTGGCCGCTTCAAGCTCCTGCTGGTTTAAACGGCGCGAGACGGACAAGAAGTCCAGGATGCTGTTGGCATCACTGCGCTTGATGATAGGCTGCGGTGTCAGACCGTGTTTCTGGTTGTGGGCGTGCTGGATTGTCCGGCGACGGTCGGTCTCATAGATGGCCTTTTCCATCGAGTTGGTGAGCCGGTCGGCGTACATGAGCACCTGGCCGCGCACGTGGCGGGCAGCCCGGCCAATCGTCTGGATGAGCGAACGTTCGGCCCGCAGGAAACCTTCTTTGTCGGCATCGAGGATGGCAACCAGGGAAACCTCCGGCAGATCCAGGCCCTCGCGCAGCAAGTTGACACCGATGAGCACGTCAAAGTCTCCCTGTCGCAGAGCGTGCAAGATCTCGATGCGCTCGATGGCCTGGATCTCCGAGTGCAAGTAGCGCACTTTGATGCCGCGCTCCTGGAAGTACTCAGTCAGGTCCTCGGCCATCCGCTTGGTGAGGGTAGTCACGAGCACCCGTTCGCGCAGTCGGACGCGTTCGTGAATCTCGTGAAGTAGATCGTCTACCTGCCCGGCCACCGGGCGGACGAAGATTTCCGGGTCGAGCACGTTCGTGGGCCGGATGATCTGCTCGACGATGTGCGCGCCGGCCATGCGCCCAGTCAGAGGGTCCGGCGCGCCTTCTGAGAGTTCGACTTCCCAGTTGCCGGGAGTGGCTGAGACGAAAATGGCCTGCTTCGGTTTTTGCCAGAACTCTTCAGCTTTCAGGGGGCGATTGTCGGCGGCGGAGGGTAGCCGGAAGCCGTGGTCGATCAGCACCTTCTTGCGGGCCTGATCGCCATTGAACATGCCGCGAATCTGCGGCACGCTCACGTGGGATTCATCGACTACGAGTAACCAGTCGTCTGGAAAGTAATCGACCAGACAAGAAGGTGCATCTCCTGCTGTGCGGCCTGCCAGGTGGCGCGAGTAGTTCTCGACGCCGTTGCAGTAGCCGACCTCGCGCAGCATCTCCAGGTCGTAGCGGGTGCGCTGCTTGATGCGCTGAGCTTCAAGCAGTTTGTTTTCTGATTCGAGTTCGGCGACGCGCGCTTCGAGTTCAAGCTCGATTGCCAGACAGGCCTGTTCGAGTTGGTCCTCAGGGGTGACGAAGTGTTTGGCCGGATAAATATTGAGACTATTGACCGAGCGCAACACTTCGCCGCTCACCGGGTCGAGCCACCGCACCGCTTCAATTTCGTCGCCAAAAAATTCGACTCGGATGATGCGGTCTTCGTAGGCCGGACCGATTTCGACTACGTCGCCGCGCACCCGGAAACGGCCGCGGCCAAGCTCGATGTCGTTGCGGTCGTACTGCACGGTGACCAGCGACCGCAGCAATTCGCGCTGGTCGAGTTCGGCCCCGACTTTGAGGCGGATAGCGGCGCGCAAATACTCTTCAGGCATACCGAGGCCGTAGATGCAGCTCACCGAGGCCACGACAATGACGTCGCGCCGCTCAAAGAGCGAGCGCGTCGCCGAGTGGCGCAACATGTCAATTTCGTCGTTGATGCTTGCCGATTTCTCGATATAGGTGTCCGTGTGCGGGATATAGGCTTCCGGCTGGTAGTAGTCGTAGTAGGAGACGAAGTATTCGACGGCATTGTTCGGGAAAAATTCGCGCAGCTCGTTGCAGAGTTGGGCCGCGAGCGTTTTGTTATGCGCGAGTACCAGGGTCGGCTTGCCTACTTTCTCGATGACGTTGGCAATGGTAAAAGTCTTACCGGTACCCGTCGCACCGAGCAAGGTCTGATAGGGAACGCCGTGCAGGACACCGGCGCTCAGCTTGGCGATGGCGCCGA
>JANNPH010000235.1:0-25431 GCA_031399965.1 Gloeobacteraceae cyanobacterium SOY_34_metabat_159
TGGCCCGGCTGGTTTCCCTGGCAGGTCGCCGAGGAAGTCGGTCTATTTAAGAAGAATGGCGTAAAGGTGCAGCTCACCTGGTACGACGACTACACCGCATCGATCGCAGATCTCGATAAAGGTAAGCTCGATGCCAATTCCGAGACCCTCAACGATGCCCTCGCCTCCTACGCAGGGGGCGGCAAGCCGGTGGTCGTGCTCGTCAACGACAACTCGACCGGCAACGACCAGGTGATCGTCAATACTGCGATCAAATCGATTCAGGATTTACGCGGTAAGCGCATCGGCGTCGAGGTAGGCGTCGTAGACCACTACCTGCTGCTATTGGGCCTGCGCTCTGTGGGCATGGGACCTAAGGACGTACAGATTGTGCCCTTGACCAGCGAACAGGCAGCCCGGCGCTTTGCCAGGGGAGAACTGGACGCCTGCGCGGTCTTTGCGCCCTTCACGGACATGGCGAAGGCGACCGGTCGGGGGCGCGTGCTGTTCAGCTCCAAGGATTTCCCAGGCGCAATCCCAGATCACCTGGTGGTCAACCGCCAACTGGTCGATCAGCGTCCCGGCGACGTGCAGAAACTGGTCAACACCTGGTTTGACGCCCTCGCTTATATCGAGAGCCACCCGCAACAGACCCGGACGATCATGGCTCGGCGGGCAAAAGTCAGCGAGGTGGAGTACGCCCGCTACAACACCGGCACCCAGATTTTCTCCCTGGCGGACAACCTCGAAGCCCTGGCACCGGGGGCAGACATGACCCACCTCAACTACGCAGCCGGCAGCATCGCCAACTTCCTGCGCGAAACGGGCCTCGCCACCCAGAAACCCGCCTTTCAGATCGGGCTGGTGGATGACCGCTTCGTGAAAGCTTATGCCCGTGCCCAGAATTCTCTTATTGCAAAGGAGCCCCAGCGATGACCGCCAGCCTCTTGCCGCGCGATGTAATTTTGCGGGCGCTCCAGCAAAAAGATTACGAAGGAGCCCTCCACCGACTGGCCGAGTTTCAGCAGTCGGAGCCTGAGCGCCTGGAGTGGCGCTACTGGACGGGTGTCGCCTATAGCCAGACCAACCAGCCTGAACGCGCCCGTGCCGAATTTGAAGCCGTGATTAAACTGAGCAAAGACGATGCCCTGCGCCGTGCCGCCCGCCAGAAACTGCTCAAATCCGTGCCGGGTGACGTGGTGCTACCGCCTGTCCCCATCGTCGATGAGCCCACCCGTCAGAAGTCTCAAGATTGGGGGTCCTGGTTCCGGGATCAGCCTTTGCTTATCAAGCAACAGGCCACCCTCGGGTTGGTCCTCGGCCTGGTTATTACCGCTCTGGTGGGCACCGCCGCCTTCCTGATTGCAAGCAACCTGCGCACCCAGTTGAGCGAACAGTCCCGCAACGAACTGAAAGTGCTCGCCCTCGGCTACGACAACAAAATTGACCAGATGGGCTTTGACATGCGCAGCCACGCCGCTTACCCCGGCATCGTGGATGCGCTGATTCTGCGCCAGGGTAACCCGACAGTCCGTCGCCTGCTCGTTCAAGAAAGCCAGGCGCTCAATGTCGAGTTCATCACCCTGGTCGATGCCCAGGGTCGCATCGTGGAGAGCATCAATCGTCCCCGGACGGGCGAACGCTTCGATCCCCAGGGCCTGGTAAGCGAAGCACTCCGGATCGACAGGCAGATCAAGTCGAGCGAGTTTGTCACCCTCAAAGAGATTCGCCAGGAAGACGAAGGCATCGCCCGCGCCCTCTCAGAACTGCCTTCCTTTGCGAAAGCCGAGGGAGCACTCATCCGCTACGTCGTGACCCCGGTCCGTTCGGGTCGGCGGGTGGTGGGCGCGCTCGTCGCCGGGGACCTGGTAAACGGCAAAGGCGCCATCACCGACGGTACCCTCGATGTCCTGCGCGGCGGCTTTGCAGCTCTATTGGCCCGCAATCCCTCAACACCGACGACAGCACCCCAGGTGGCTGCTTTCAGCATGGTGGACGGGGGCGATCTGGCACGCCCCTACTTGCGCTCGGCGGACATCCCCAATGAAGTGAGCCGCCTGCAGCCCAATCAACCGACCACCCTCGAAGCGACAGTGGGTGGCCAGCAGTTCGCGGTGGCGGCTGTCAGTCTGCGCAATTATCGGCAGCAGGTGGTCGGGGTGCTCCTGCGCGGCTCCCCCCGCGCGGCTCTCACCGAGTTGCTGACCAGCAGCATCCTGATCGAACTGGCCATCGGCGGCGGGATCTTCTTGATTGCGCTATTGCTCGGTCGGCAACTGGCCCGCAGCATCACAGAACCCTTGCTCGCCCTCAAGGAACAGGCCGGTCGTCTGGCAGCGGGTGAGGGGAGTGTGCGCGCCCAAGTCGAGTCGTACGACGAAGTGGGCGAACTGGCCCGCACCTTCAACACTATGGCCGAGAGCATCCAGCGCACGACCCAGGCTGTTCGCGAGGAATCGGAACTGCGGCGGCGCGAAGCCCAGCAGCAACTCGACGAAAAAGAAAACCTCCAGGCCCAGGTGATGCAGTTACTGGACGAGGTGGCACCCGCCACCCTCGGCGACCTGACGGTGCGCGCTTACGTCAGCAAAGATGAGATGGGCACGGTGGCCGACACCTTCAACGCCATGATCTCCTACCTCAACGAGGTCGTCCGCCAGGTCAAAGGCGCGACAGCTCAAGTCGGCGAGACAGCCACCAGGAGCGAACGGTCAATTCAGCAGCTGGCCACCGAAGCAAACCGCCAGCGCGAGCAAATTGCCACGGCCGTCGCGGAAGTTCAGTTGATGGGTGCCTCAATTGAGGCGGTCTCCGCTTCTGCCCGTCAGGCCGAGGTGTTCGCTCAAAAAGCGACCGAGGCGGCCCAGACCGGCGGTGGTGCTATGGAGAGCACCGTCCAGACGATTCAGAACCTGCGCTTTACGGTGGCTGAGACCGCCAAGAAGGTCAAGCGGCTGGGCGAAGTCTCCCAGGAGATTTCGCGCATCGTCGAACTGATTGGTCAGATCTCCAACCGTACCAACCTCCTCGCCCTCAACGCGAGTGTCGAGGCGGCCCGAGCGGGCAAGGAAGGCCGTGGCTTCAAGACCGTTGCTGAGGAAGTGCGCCGACTCGCCGAACGGACTACCGACGCCGCCCAGGAAATTGAAGTCTACGTCCAGTCGATCCAGCTTGAAACCGGCGAGGTTATTGCGGCGATGGAGACGAGCACTGAGCAGGTGGTGGTCGGCACCGAGCGCATCGAAGCAGCGACGGCCAGCCTCGGGGAACTGATCGCAATCAACCGCCAGGTTGACGAATTGAGCCAGGTCATTGCCCAGGCAACCGTCCAGCAGACCTACTCTTCTCGCGAAATTACCAGCACCATGCAGGCCATCTCCGCCATCTCTGAGACGACGGCGACCGAGGCACTCACGGTGTTCGACGCCCTCCGGCAGATGGTCGGAGTGGTCGGCGAACTTCAAGAGTCCGTGGATCGCTTCCAGGTCGAGGGGGTCTAAGATGCAACCCACCAGTTTCCAGCCCATCAATTCTCAAAACCTGGACCTCGAACAGGATCTGGCGAGCCGACTGCAAAGTACGCATTTTCAGGGTCAGACAACCGAGGTGGGCCTTCCGAAGGGGGGGCTCCCGGACCTGGAGGGTCAACACGAGTCGCTGCCCTATTTCCTTGAAGAAGTAGACGAGCACCTGCACGTTCTGGAGACGGGTTTTCTTTCTCTGCGGGAAACTGGCAGGCTGAAAGAAACCCTGCTTGCCCTATTTCGGGCAGCGCACACTCTCAAAGGCGGCAGCAGCACGGTTGGCCTCGACGGGTTCGCTTCCCTCGTCCACATTCTGGAGGACGCAATCCAGGCGCTCCAGGACGAGGGGCTGGCCCTCGACACTAAGCTCGAAAATCTGCTGCTTGAAGCCGTGGACGCGTTTCGAGCCCTGGTTGCAGTAGTCCGTCTGCTGGGACGGGAGGACGGGGAGACTCTGGCCGCAGCCAGGATACCCTTCGAACGCCTTGCGGCCCATTTGATCGGTTACACGGGCGCAGAACTGACCCCGGACGGGGGTGGATCCGACCCGGTGGCGATGGTCTTTGACCAGGATTGCGGACGGCTGTTGTCCGAGTGTGAAGTGCGACTTTCCGGGCCGGGGGGATCGAGCACGGATCTGCAGGAAACCTTGCTCCAGGTGGAAGGACTTGCGCAACTATTTGAACTGGGTGCAGTCGAGCGGCTGTGCTCCCTGGGCCGCCAGGCATTGGATCTTCACCCGAAGGATCCGCAGGCTATCCAGATCGTCCTCGGCGATCTGCACTCAGCCCGCGCCCTGGTCTGTCTCGGACAGTCCCAGGCCGTTACCCCCACCGCCCGCCTGCGCGCCCTTGCCGGGGAACCGGTTGCCTCGCCTCCACCTGCTCTAGAACAGGTTGCCCCAGCTCTAGAACCGGTTGCCCCACCCCTGGCCCAGCTTGGACCGCGCCTGGATCTGCTGCGCGTCGAGGCAAACCAGCTCCAGCGGATCGATAGTCTGGTCGGTGAACTGGTCATCGGCCGCAATGGCCTCGACCTCTACCACGAGCGCCTTGATCTTGCGACACGACAACTCAGGCGCAACGCCCTCAAGATGCGTCGCTTCAACGGACTCCTGCAAGATCTTTACAACCGGATGCTGGTCGAGCGGCCCGACCGCAAAACGGCTCCTTCTGGATTCGACAGCCTCGAACTCGACCGCTTCGACGAAGCGAGCACCCTCTTTCAGGACGTTCAGGAGATGCTCTCCCGCCTCGACGAACAGGCAACTGATGTTGTCTACCTCACCGAGCGGGCGCGGGAAAACGGCGATCTGCTCCGTCAGAACGTCGATCAACTCCGCGAAGATCTGACGGCTATCCGCATGCAGACTTTCGACACCCTGAGCGACCGCTTCCCAAGAGCCCTGCGCAGCCTGAGCCAGACCTACGGCAAGCCCGCCCGACTCGCTCTGAGAGGAACCGACACCCTCCTCGACCGGGGCGTGCTCTCCCAACTGGGCGACCTGCTGATGCACCTGATCCGCAATGCCTTCGCCCACGGCATCGAGCCGCCTGCAGTCCGCCTTGCGGCCGGTAAACATCCCGAAGGCCTCATCGAAGTGAGCGCCTATCACCGGGGCAATGTCGTGGTCGTCTCCGTGCGCGACGACGGCGGCGGCATCGACCCGGCCCGCCTCGCCGCCGCGCGGGGTACCGACCTGGGAGTGCTCGACGAAGCTGGGATGCTCGATTTACTGTGTACACCGGGCTTCTCGACAGCTGAGGAAGTCGGCGAACTGGCCGGTCGGGGAGTCGGCCTCGATGCAGTCCGCACCCAGGTCGAGCAACTAAAGGGCAAACTTACCCTCCAGACCGAGATCGGTCGGGGCACCACTTTCACCCTGCATCTGCCTCTCAACCTCTCGATTGCCGATCTGATCGTCTGTCAGGTCGGGCGGACTCTGGTCGCTTTCACTGCCGACAGCATTGCCTCGGTCCTGTCTCTAGATGACCCTCTTGAAGCGGTGACTCCCCTTGGCAAACTGATCTATCTCCCCACGGACGATACCGCTGTACCGAATGGAGCAGCCCTCGCCATGGTGGATAGCACCCTCACCATCGGCATTGAACGGGTGGTGAGCCAGGCGGAAATGGTGATCAAGCCCTTTCCCGCTCCCTTTGCCGAGGTACCCGGCTACCTGGGTTGTACGGTACTCGGCGACGGCAAAGTCGTACCCGTGATCGAAAGCAGCCTGCTCGGTCGCCCGCAGGCTGCTCAGCCTATTGCCCCGGCCGTAGCCCCGGCCGCAATCCTGCCTGCCATCCTGGTAGTCGAGGATTCGGTCGCCTTGCGTCATACCCTGGTCACCAGCCTGCAGCGCATGGGCTACACGGTCGCGACCGCCCGAGATGGTCAGGAAGCACTCGACTGGCTGCGCTCAGGTACATCCTGCCCGCTCGTAGTCAGTGACGTGGAGATGCCCCGTCTCAACGGTTTCGAGTTGCTTGCCCAGATGAAGGCCGACCCGGCTCTTGCCGCTATCCCTCTGGTCTACCTCACTTCCCGTTCCGGCAAAAAGCATCGCCAGATGGCCGCCCAACTCGGCGCATCAGGGTACCTGAGCAAACCCTACCTCGAAAACGATCTCAAGCAGATCATCTTGCGGGCAATGGCCGGGTAAGTCGCTTGCCTACCGACCGTGCTTCTAACCGGAGTGCGGTCGGTGCCTGGAGTCAGCGACTACGCCGACTCATCGGGCGAAACCTCCCATTCGACGCTCTCGCCGGGTGGATTTGTGCGCGGAGCAAATTCCTGGTGCTCGCGCAATTCGTGGTAGTGGTGCAGTGCCCAGCGCACAGTCGGGAAAGCAAGCTGGTCCCAGGGAATGTCCTGCCAGTGAAATAAACCGACTTCCAGGCTCTCAGGACCGGCACTCACCTCGGGCGAGAGCAGGCGGGCACGATAAAACAGCTGCACCTGGCTGATGCGCTCGACATTGTAGATGCCAAGAAGAGCGTCGATTGCGATAGATGCCCGCGCTTCTTCCCAGGCTTCGCGCTCGGCCCCGGCCACGGTCGTCTCGTTTAGTTCCAGGTAGCCCGCCGGTAAAGTCCAGTAACCGCGGCGCGGCTCGATGGCCCGCAGGCAGAGCAATATTTTTTCTTCCCAGGTGCAGACTGCCCCGGTCACGATGCGCGGGTTGTCGTACTGGACAAACCCACAATCGGGACAGACCAGCCGTTCGCGGTCGTCTCCCGCAGGGATTTTGAGAACCGATGGACCTCTAGCATCAGGAACCAGCATGGCTCGATTTTAGCCGAGCGAACCGGGGCTATTGGGCCATTTCCCCAGCAAGGGCGTCGGTGCGCGCTGCCATGATCAGGTCATTTTTGTGGAGGCCCCGAATCGTGTGGGTCCACCAACTGACCTTGACCGAGCCCCACTCGGTGAGCAGTGCCGGGTGATGCCCTTCAGCTTCAGCCTCCGCACCGACGCGCACCGTGAAGTCGAGGGCCGACTGAAAATCTTTGAACCGGTAGACCCGCTCCAGGTGGGGCACGCCTTCGTACTCGACAACCTCCCAGTCGGGAATTTGCGGCTTGAATTGGACCATCTCCGCATCACTCACCCTCGGAGCGCCCTTCTCGCAGGCACTACAGCGCTCGGCATTCAATGGGTTCATCGCGGACTACGCCTGTGTCGAGCTTGAGGGCAGCATCTCGGCTACTTGCTCAAAGTGAATGTCGAGTTCCTTCGAGGATTCCCAGGCGGTCTCGCATTCCTTGGATTCAAAACCTGATTCTTTGCAAACCTCGCGGGCATGGGCAAGGTTGTTTTCCCAATCGTGAATGAGACTGTTGACGTTCGTCATGATGCCTCGCTTGTTGAGAATCGATAGAACATACCTTGGATCATAGGCCGCCCTGATTGGACTGGACGCACCTGTTTACAAGACGCAAAGCCCTGGAGCCCCTACCAGGAACGCCAGCATAGCCAGTCCGTCTTCCTGGTCACCTGGATAACCGGCCGACTGCTTTTGCTATCCATGTGGTAGTGTTGCTCTTACCTTAAGTCAACCAAACTGTAATCAACCTAAAGATAGAGGTGCCCCGCATGGAGATGCAACTGATGAGAACTGAACACGGTGTAGTTCTCTACCGTTACATGGGCCGGGGCCGCGTCTTTAAAAGTCTGTGTCACGTCTGGGAGATCTGGTGCGAGCGCCCGGACGGTCAACTGACAACTACTTCCAGTTGCTTCCCGGTCAAGTATGGTTTCCACCGATCTGTGTGTGAGGCCAGACGAGATGCGACTCAGTTTCTCAGGGTCGATGTGCACACTTGAGATCTAGCCGTAACCCATGCGTTCCATGAAGCGGCAAAAGCGGTTCCAGGCAGCGTCAGAACTCATCTCGTAACTGATTTCGATGCCGTTGAACTTGCCGTTGATGTGCTTTGAGCGGATGTCGCGAACGGTGATCTCGCCTTCCTCATCCCGCATCCGAAAGCTCATGACCTGGTTGAGGTTGGCCTTGGGCTTGGCAATGTAGATGAGGGCAGTCTTGCGTTCGGCGTCGTACTTGGAACCCACCACCTTGATCTCGGTGATGTCTTCGTTGACACCCTCGGCAAACTGCGCTACTGCCATAACTGAAACTCCAGAATCACTTTTAAAATTTTACAGGGCCTGCACACATCTGAACTACGCATTAACCGGGCGGCCAACTGAAGGCGCGACCGCCAAGCAGGTGGAGGTGCAGGTGGTAGACGGTTTGCCCACCCTGGGCACCATTGTTGATCACAAGCCGGTAACCGTTCTCCAGTCCTTCCTGCTTTGCAACCCGGACTGCTACACCGAGCAGGTGTCCCATGAGCGCTTCATCTGTTGCATCCGTCTGTTCTATCTGGGCGATGGCGCGCTTGGGGATGATCAGGATATGGACGGGAGCCTGGGCTTGAATATCGCGAAACGCCAGACATTCGTCGTCCTCGAAGACGATTTGCGCCGGGATTTCTTTGCGGATGATCTTTCCAAAGATAGTGTCGGTCGTCATGGTGTTGGTTGCGGTCGGCCAGGGAAGGCTCGTATCGTAAGATATGAATTTAGCGCGTCGGGGACCCGAAATGAGTACCGTCAGTCTACGCACCGTCCCCACCTACGATAGCGACGTGCTTTCAAGCGGGCTGATCGATGCCCTCAAACCCCTGGGGGGCATGTCCACCATCGTCAAGCCCGGCGACCGGGTGCTACTTAAACCGAACCTGCTGACCGGAGCAAGACCCGGCAAGGCTTGCACCACTCACCCAAATCTTGTCTACGAAGTCGCCCGCCTGGTCAAAGCCTGCGGCGGCAAGCCTTTTCTTGGCGATAGCCCCGCTTTTGGGACAGCGCGCGGCGTCGCTCAGGCCAATGGGATGCTGAGCGTCTGCGAAGCACTCGATATTCCCATCGTCGAATTTCAGTCCCGGCGCTACGACTCGCTCGGCGGCACTTTCGACCACCTGCGCCTCGGCAAAGAAGCGATGGAAGCCGATGTACTCATCAACCTGCCCAAGGTCAAGTCTCATAGTCAGTTGACGTTGACCCTGGGGGTCAAAAATCTATTCGGGTGCGTGCCGGGTAAGCTGAAAGCCTGGTGGCACATGGAAGCCGGTAAAGACAGCCTGCGCTTCGGGAAAATGCTCGTCGAGACCGCCGCCACCCTCAAGCCTGACCTGACGATTATCGACGGCATCGTCGCCCACGAAGGCAATGGCCCAAGCGGCGGCGAACCGCGCAGCCTCGGTATCCTCGGAGCCTCGGGCGACGTCTTTGCCATCGATTGGGTATTTTGCGCGATTCTGGGCGTCTCACCGGAGGCGGTACCGGTACTGCAGGCCGCCCGCGCTCTGGGCATTGGTCCCCACGGCCTTGCCGACATTGTCATCGACGGCCCACCGATCGAAAGCCTCTACTGCCCGGACTGGAAACTGCCCGACACGATGATGCCCATCGACTTCGGGATGCCCCGCGTCTTGCGCTCGACACTGAAACACCTGGTGGTCCGCTTCATTAAAGAGCCCCTGGGTATCGGCCCGGCTCGCGTGCGGAGGCCGGTCCTTTGACGACCTCCCGCCCCTTTCGTTTCTCCCTGCCGGGTACCACGATCATGGATCGCTACCTGGCGAGTGAGTTTGTCTTTCCGTTCATCTTTGGAGTGGCCGCTTTCGCGTCGATCGGGATGGCAATCGGCTCGCTGTTTGAACTGGTGCGCCTCATCACCGATAGCTCCCTGCCGCTGACTACGGCTTTGCAGGTCTTCTTCTTAAGGCTGCCGGGAATCATCGTCTACACCTTCCCGATGTCGAGCCTCTTTGCGACGCTGCTCGCCTACGGCCGACTTTCGAGCGATTCGGAAGTGATCGCCATGCAGGCGTGCGGGGTGAGCGTGCTGCGCATCGTGGCCCCGGCGCTCATCTTGAGCGTCGTGGTGACCGGTGTCACGTTTCTGTTTAACGAAGTGGTCGTGCCGAATGCCAACCATGAGGCTAACCTCACCCTGGCCCGCTCTCTCGACCGCGAAAAAGTCAAATTCACCAAAGACAACATTCTCTATCCCGAGTACGGGCCGATCGAACGGGCTGACGGCACCCGCTACATCGGTCTGAGCCGCCTGTTTTACGCCCGCCGCTTCCAAGACGGTCGCATGCAGGGACTGACGGTGCTCGACTACTCGCGAGAAAGCCTCAACCAGATCGTCACGGCCAACTCCGCTGCCTGGGACAGTGACCGGGGAGCCTGGATTTTTCGCGACGGCACGAGCTATTTCGTCGGACTCGACGGCACCTACCGCAAGGTGCTGCAGTTTCGCGAACAACAGATCCAGTTGAGCGACACGCCGCTCCAGATTGCCCAGGAATCGCGTCGCCCCGAAGAGATGACCACAGCGCAACTGACGGGCTTTATCCAGCTTGCCAAAAATGCCGGTCAGGAGATCCGGGGCTTGATGGTCAGTCTGTATCAGAAGTACGCAATTCCGAGCGTCTGCTTTGCCTTCGCACTCATCGGCGCTCCGCTTGGCCTGCGCCGCCAGCGCACGAGCAATGCCCTCGGCCTCGGCTTGAGCGTGCTCATCATCTTCAGTTACTACATCTTCTTGTTCGTAGCCCAGGCCCTCGGCCAGACCGGTGCCCTGACACCCTGGCTCGGCGCGTGGCTACCCAACATCGTCACCATGGCCATCGGTGTCTTTTTGCTATGGCGGGCGTCGCGCTAGGAACTCTTGAGAAGTACCGGGGCGTGCGACGATAAGGAAGTTGCACGGGGTAGGGCATCGAGCATGAAGGTACTGTTTGCGGCAGCGGAGTGTGCGCCCCTGGCGAAAGTCGGCGGTATGGCGGACGTAGTCGGAGCACTGCCTCTGGCCCTCGCCGAACTGGGCGACGATGTGCGGATTATGCTGCCCTACTACGCCTTCTTGCGGGACCTGCCCAAGTCCGAGGCTCCGGTCTGGACCGGCAGCGTCATGTTTCAGGCGGTCGAAGTTTACGAAGCGCGTCTACCGGGTAGCGACATTCCGCTTTACCTGGTCGGCCATCCTGCCTTCGCCACCGACCGCATCTACGGGGCGGAAGATGAAGCCTGGCGCTTCACGATCTTTTCGCGCACGGTCGCCGAATTTATCTGGAAGGGGGGCTGGGATCCGCAGATACTGCACTGTCACGACTGGCACACGGCCCTGTTGCCGCTCTGGATGCGGGCAGTGCCGGTGATGACTGTCTTCACCATCCACAACCTCGCTTACCAGGGACCACCCCTCCCCTACTTCCGCTCTTTCGTCGATGTCCCCTACGACACCTACGCCTGGAACCCGATGGTGGCAGGTATCATCCACTCCGACGCCATCACCACCGTCTCGCCCAACTACGCCCGCGAAATTTGCACCCCCGACTACGGTGAACGCCTCGACGGGCTATTGCGCTCCCAGGGCGAGCGCCTGAGCGGCATCGTCAACGGCATCAACACCAAGCAAGTTGACCCGGCTATCGATCCGTTGCTTGCTGCCAATTACGATTCGACCACCCTGCCCCGCCGCCTCGAAAACAAACTCGCCCTCCAGCGCGCTGTCGGCTTCGAGGTGAGTGCCGAGCGCTTCTTAATCGGCATCGTTTCGCGACTGGTGGACCAAAAAGGGTTCGACCTGCTCGCTCCCCTCTGGAACACCTGGCTCAACAACAGCGGCGCACAACTGGTCGTGCTCGGCTCGGGCGATCCCTGGTACGAATTTTTGTTCAAGTCGGCCTCGGAGCGCTATCCGGGGCGAGTGGCGGCTATCTTGCGCTACGACGCGAATGTGGCCCAGAGTATCTACGGCGGTGCCGACCTCTTCTTGATGCCTTCGCGCTTCGAGCCCTGCGGCATTGGGCAGATGATTGCACTGCGCTACGGCGCGGTACCGCTCGTACGCAAGACCGGTGGGCTGGCCGACACAGTACAGTTCCACGACCCGATCCACCAGCAGGGAAACGGCTTTCTCTTTGACCGATTCGATCCGCAGGGTTTGCTTTCCATGCTCTACCGGGCCGAGGAAGCCTTCCGCTACAAAGACGAGTGGCAGAAGCTACAGCGGCGGGGCATGGAAGCCGACCTGAGCTGGAGCGCTTCAGCCCAAAAATACCGGACCCTTTATAAAGACCTGATCGGCCGCGTGTCTTAAGTCGAGATAGGCGCGTTTTCGTCTCTGCCCTGGGGGGTATGTCAGTGGGGTCATGACGAACGTCGGACAATTCCATCTAATAGAAACAGGGAAGGGGCTGGAACTGTTTCAAATTTGGGGGAAATCCAATGAAAAAAATGCACGCCCTCCTCGGTGCAATTGCCGCCGGTATCATGGCTACGGCAGCCGGGGCGACCGACTATGAATTTCCAGGCAGCAAGCAGGCGGCTGTCACCAGTGCAACCAGTCTGAGCACGGCGCAGATTCTACAGATTTACTACGACTGCACCGAGAAAGTTAGCCAGCCTTACTGCCGAGACCTGATCTTTTCGCAGTACCAGGAAGCTGGCGAAGGGCTCTGGGTACCGCGTTCGCAAGCTAGCCAGCGCCTCGGGCAGCGCCACCGCTAAGGCCCGGTATCGGTAGGAGCACGCTTTCGAGCAGCCGTAATTGCTCTGAGGTGCCCAGGCAGTAGAAAATATCGTCCTGCTCCTTCGTATCGCCGCTCGGACCGCCGATGAGCGTGCCGTCCGGGCGGCGGATGGCGATGATGAGGGCCCCGGTCCGGTGCAGACGCCAATCTCTAGGATTGGTAGATCGATAATCCGCACGACCCGCCTGTGCCACTGGCGCAGACGGTCAACGGGTGACAGGTTCATGGGGACACCAAAGCGGTGGACACCCCGTCCCCTCGCGGGCGGGGAGGAATCGCGACTATCTTTACTGGTTGCATGGCTTTTTCCCACAAAGTATAATAGGGGCATGATGCAAGTGCTCACCGTCTCCTGCAAGCTCAAAACCTCCCCCCAACAAGTCCAGAGGATCGAGGCTACCCTCAAAGCCTTCGCCGATGCCTGCACCTGGATCAATCACACCGCACCAGCAAAACTGACCAATGCTTTCAAGCTGCATCGACTTGTTTACTACCAGTGCCGGGCACTGTTCGGACTGTCCGCCAATCTTGCCGTCAGGGCGATTGCCCGCGTCTGTGCCAACCGTAAAACAGCAATGCTCAAAGGCCGTTTGGTCAAGAAGTTTGCGCCGACGAGTATCGACTACGACTCGAAAATCTTTTCTCTGCGCGAGCAAGATTGGTCTGTCAGCGTCAAGTTGCTGGGTGGTCGGGAGTACATGGCTCTTGCCATTGGTGACTATCAACGGCGTCGGTTGAAAGGCCAGGAACCGACTTCCGCCACTTTGAGCAAGCGCAAAGATGGTGCCTACTATCTCCAGATTCAGGTCAAATCTGAACCGCCGAAGCCGCCTGGCCCTCATTGTCCCAACGGGGGTGAGTCGGATGGGTGCATCGGTGTTGACCTGGGCCGCACCGATATTGCCCACACTTCGACAGGAGAAAAGTTCTGTGGACGGCAGTTGAGTCAACTTCGAGACTGGTTCTCTAGCCTGAGAGCCGGATTGCAGCACAAGGCTACCAAAGGCACACGCAGCACTCGGCGTCGAATCCGGGAGTTGCAGGCACGGCTTCGGGGTAGAGAGAAAAGAGTCCAGGCCAACGTCAACCACACCATCAGCTATCGCATCGTCCAGGCCGCTAGAGCTTTGGGTTGGTCTATTGCCCTAGAAGACTTGACGGGCATTCGGGAGCGGGCTAACCAGCAGCCGAGAAGCAAAACTGAACGCCGTCGCTCGAATAGTTGGGCGTTCTATCAGTTGCGGCAGTTTCTGAGCTACAAGGCGATTAAGTTTGGCGTTCCTCTGATACTGGTCAACCCGGCTTACACCTCGCAGTCCTGTCACGGCTGTCACCGGATAGGCAACAGGCAGGGCAAGCATTTCAGGTGTGAGGACGGTTGTGGCTGGCATGGGGATGCGGATTTGAATGGCGCAGTGAACATTTCCCAAATGGGGCAGTCTGTAAACCTGCCTCGCGGTCCCTGGATGGCTTGCTCTATGGCGAGCGGTCTGGAGAGCTTCTGAAAGCCACGTGGCCTTGTGCCCGTGGTCGTTTACGTAATTCCTCAAGGCGCATTGGACGGGAGTGGGTAGCAGGCCAGAGGAGTAAATCGCCGCCGATGGGCCATTCGAGGGCTTCGCCCAGTAATAGACGGGGATTGATAGTAGTCATCTGCAAGGCTTCCCCTCGAGTCACCCCATCGCTCACCAGCCGTTCGATGACGTCGATCAGGCTGAGGGCACTGCCGGCGAGCCGCCCATCTTTGAGGCTGACCCGGCCGGCTGCCACCCGGATTGCGGCTCCGTGCCAGTCGTACTCGCCGTCGGCAAGCCCCAGCGGTGCCACGGCGTCGCTTACCGGCAGCAGGCCCGAGGCCCCTTTTATTTTGAGGAGCAACCGGGTCGTCGCCGGGTGCAGGTGGATGCCGTCGGGAATGCACAGACAGCGCACCCGTTCATCGAGCAGTGCCGCCCCTACGACTCCCGGTTCGCGGTGGTGAAAAGGGCGCTGGGCGTTGAAGATATGGGTCACCAGGCGCGCACCGCTATCGAAGGCGCGGCTTGCCTCCTCAAATGTGGCCGAGGTGTGCCCGAGACTCACTTCGATCGAGCGCTCGACCAGCCAGGGAATCACCCCTTCGCGATCGAGTTCGGGGGCAACGGTGACGAGCCGCACGAGTGAGGTGTAATCGCCCAGTACGCGCCTGACATTATCGAGAGTAAAAGGCAGCAGATGCTGGCGCATGTGCGCCCCTTCGTATTCGGGATTCAGGAAAGGGCCTTCCAGGTGTACTCCCAAAATCCGCGCTCCATCTGCCGGTGCTTTAAAACGGGCAATCAGGGCCATCGAGCGCACCAGTTTTTCGACTGGCACGCTGATGAGTGTCGGTAGCCAGGCGGAGACGCCAATTGTATAGAGGTAGCGAGAGATGCGTTCGAGCATGGCCAGTCCCTCATCACCGGCCAGTTCCGAAAATTCGGCCCCGAGCGCCCCGTTGAGTTGGAGGTCCACAACCCCCGGACTCACCCAGCCGCCGCCGAGTTCGACAGTCGTGGTTGCTTCCGGCCAGGTGCGGCCGAGCGGGTCTACGGCCTGCAGGCGACCGTGGCTGTCAATCAGTAGACTATAGAGATTGCCGTCGCCTATCCAGCGGGCACCCAGAATTTGTCGCATCGCACCGGTCCTTTCTGCTACGAGCATAAATGAGAAAGCGCGTCATCTTGACCTTCCCGCCCGCCCTGGTCCATATGCCGGTTACCTACCGGCTCGCCAAGGACTACAACATTGCCAGCAACATCCTGCGCGCCCAGGTTGCCCCAGACGAAGTCGGCAAGCTGGTAATGGAGCTATCCGGAGATATCGACCAGCTCGAAGATGGCCTCGAATGGATGCGCGACCAGGGCATCGGCGTCTCGGCCCTGGGCCAGGAAATCTTAATCGACGAAGACAGTTGTGTGCACTGTGGCCTCTGTACCGGCATCTGCCCGACCGGTGCCCTGGTGCTGCAGGCTGAGACCTTTCTGTTGCAGTTCCGTCGGTCGCGGTGTATCGTCTGCGAGCAATGCATTCCGGTCTGTCCCGTCGAGGCAATCTCGATCAATCTTTAAAGGTAAGGTTAGGTTGAGCGCACCTGACCGCGCGTGACGCCGAGCTGGTTGAGGAGCTTCAGTTCGCGCCAGAGTTGAGAACCGCTCAACTTGCCGCCTAATAGCCGCCGGTAGGCGTCGATGGTGCGCTTCACCGTCTCGGGCGTCTCGTCGAGAAATTCCAGGCGCAAGTGTCGTGCTCCGGCAGTAAGCAGGCGGTGGACGAACTCCGCTCCAGTCTGTGCCCTGGCGTTAAAGACTGTGTTGCGACAACCGGCATCGGCCTTGAGTAGATGTTCCGCGCCGACCCGGTCTCGCAGCCGCACAGTCTGGGTCTCGCAGGGGCGGCCACAGTTGGTGTAATCGGTGCCGTCGGTGAGAAAGGCGCAAAATACGCAGTGCTCCATGTGGAACATCGGCATGTGCTGGTGAATTGTCACCTCAAACCAGGCACTCGGGGCTGAGACGAGTAGAGCGCTCAACTGATCGATATTCAAGTCGTAAGAAGCACTCAGGCGCTCAAGACCACAGTGTTCGATAAAGTATTGAGCCGTGAGCGGGTTTGCGACATTGAGCGAAAAATCGCCCACCAGACGCTCCCCGGCAAAATACTTTAGATGGTCGTAGTTGCGGACCAGGTAGCCGTCGGCTTCACTGGCGCGCACCTGTTTTAAAATCCACTCTTCGCCCATCTTGGCAATGCGCGGTGGAGCAGCCCAGAGTGCGACTCCGTGGTTGTGGGCAATCTTCACCGCCTCGCGGTAACGCCTGACGTCCTCCAGTTCACAGTAAATCGTCTCGATGCCGCTCTCGATTGCAGACCCAAGCTGCGCCAGAGAACGCACCAGCACGATCAGTTCGGCGGGTCGGGATACCGGAGCATCCGCCTGCCGCTCGACGGGACACCGCTCGTTTACCTGCCAGCACCGGGGCTGGGCACGGCGGGCCAGTAGTTGCTCGATGACAGTCCGCCTCACCTGGTTCAGTTCGCTCATCGGTAGGTAGACAGGCCCTTCGAGGTGGTTGTCGAGACTGGCGAGAAAAAAGGGAGTGCCCCCGAGCCGCCCGAGCTGTTCAGTAAGGCGCTCATCACCCAGGGCCTGATTCTGAGCGGCAGCGAGCAGAATTGTTGAGCTGGCCTGTACAGTGTTGCCAAGTTCGTCGCGCGCTTCGAGCGTCAGAAATCCGCCTGCACAGCCATGGACCGTAAAGGCGAGTGGCCGCCGAAATTGCGGATCCTGCGCTGTGTAGCTCTGAAGGAGCCGTCGGTCGAGTTCCGGGTCACTGGTCTTCCAGAGCTTGTCGCCCACCTGCACCTGGGCGAGGTCGAAGTCCCGGCTAAAAGTGACCCGACTATCGCTTCCCACGGCTTCGACTGCGTAGACACGACCACCAGCCTCGGACCTTTCAGGGTGCCCGGCGTCGAAGACGACGCCATCGCCGGGTTTGAGTGGGGCGACAAGGTGCACCCGGACACCCCCCATACGGACTTGCTCGACCTCGCCCAGGTAGACTCCGCGCTTTTTTGCAAACCGGGCGTGAGCCAGCTGCTGGTTGTCGATTCCCTGAAGCCAGCCGGTGTGAAGGCCGCGCGAAAAACCCATTTCCAGGTCATAGCGCGACTCCGATTTAAGCTGGCTCATAAGGGCAGCCGGTTGCGGTTCGGGCATCCCAAGTTCGACTATCACCCGGTCAAGCGCCTGACGATAGACGCGGGTGATGTTGGCCACGTACTCAGGCGCTTTGAGGCGGCCTTCAATTTTGAGCGAACTGAGACCGGCCCGTACCAGTTCCGGCAACACTTCAAGACCGGCCAGATCCTGGGGACTGAGCAGATATTTGCGATCGCCGAGGTCCACGACTTCCCCGTCTGCTATCAAGTCGTAGGGCATCCGGCAGGCCTGGGCGCACTCGCCCCGATTCGCCGAACGACCGCCCAGTGCCTCACTGGTCAGGCATTGTCCGGAGTAGGCTACGCAAAGTGCTCCGTGCACAAAGACTTCGAGGGGTAGCGGGCCTCCAGCTGTCGCCTCGCGGATTTTTTTGATCTCGGCAATCGAGCACTCGCGGGCCAGCACGACCAGGTTGCAACCCAGTTCACGGGCAAATTCGACCCCAGCCGCAGAAGTGACAGTTGCCTGAGTAGAGAGATGAATTGGAAAATCCGGCGAGATTTGGCGAATCAGGCGGCAAACCCCGATGTCCTGCACAATCGCCGCATCGACCCCAGACGCGATGATACTGCGCAGGTACTGCTCGGCGTCGGCCATCTCCGACGCGAAGACGAGGGTATTGAAGGTGACGTAGCCCTTGACGCCGCGGCTGTGCAGGTAGGCGACCAGTGCGGGCAGGTCGGCCTCGGTAAAATTTTGAGCGCGCATCCGGGCATTGAAGCGTTCAAGCCCGAAGTAGACGGCATCTGCCCCATTTTCAACAGCGGCGCGGGCACACTCCCAATCTCCGGCCGGTGCGAGTAGTTCCGGACAGCGGAGCGCCGCCGATGTGTCGATTTGCATTCGCCTGACTACCTTGATTAGCCTTCATTCTAATGGGCCGGGCAATGAGGCCAGGATGTCTCAATGCTGAAACCGTTTTTATACGGATGCAAAAGAAAAGCGCATTACCAGGGTCATTTCCGGCAAGACCCAGCCGCTTGCAAAATGCCGGAAAGACAAGACGCTGCCAAAAGCGAACATGTAGCCACGCGGTCAATTGGGCCCTTTTTTTGCGATGCGTATAATCGGTTGTAGACAAATGTTCAATTCTTGCCGCAGCTAGTTCAGGACCGTGGTTCTGGAGTTTTGATCCCTGATGGGGAGATTGATCCAGATCTAGTGTCCCTGTACGATGTCTGGAGGTATAGGTAGTGTTTTCCATGCAGTACGTCAATCTCCACACCCACAGCGAATACAGCCTGCTCGACGGGGCGAGCCAGCTGCCCGACCTCATCGAGCGAGCCAAGGGGTTGGGGATGACTGCTATCGCGCTTACCGACCACGGGGTGATGTACGGCGCTATCGAGCTGATTAAGAAGTGTCGGGTCGCCGGTTTGAAGCCGATTGTCGGTACCGAAGCCTACGTCATCAACGGCGATATCAAAGACAAAACCCGTCGCCCCCGCCGCTACCACCAGGTACTGCTTGCCAAGAATCTGCAAGGTTACAAGAACCTCGTCAAATTGGTGACGATCTCGCACCTTGAAGGGGTACAGGGCAAGGGCATCTTTTCGCGACCCTGCATCAACAAAGAACTCCTGCAGCAGTACCACGAAGGGATCATCTGCACCTCCGCCTGTCTGGGCGGCGAACTGCCGCAATATATTCTCAACGGTCAGGTCGAACTGGCCCGCAAGACAACCGGCTGGTACAAAGATCTATTTGGCGACGATTTTTATCTAGAAATCCAGGACCACGGCCAGCGCGAAGACCGGGTGGTCAATATTGCTCTTGTGCGTCTGAGCCGCGAATTCGATATCAAGCTCATTGCCACCAACGACTCGCACTTCACCTCCTGCGACGATGTCGATGCTCACGACGCCCTGCTCTGCATCCAGACCGGTAAATCGGTCATCGAGGAAAATCGCCTGCGCTACACGGGCACCGAGTTTCTCAAAAGCGCCGAGGAGATGGCAAGCCTCTTTCGCGACCATCTGAGCGACGAAATTATCGAGGAGGCGATCACCAACACAATCGAGATCGCCGATAAAGTCGAAAAATATGACCGCGAACTCTTAGGCGACTCGCGCCTGCCGCAGTTTCCGATTCCCCACGGTTTTACCGCCGAGTCGTACCTCGAAAAAGT
Source organism: Gloeobacteraceae cyanobacterium SOY_34_metabat_159 (assembly GCA_031399965.1). Classification (GTDB taxonomy): domain Bacteria; phylum Cyanobacteriota; class Cyanobacteriia; order Gloeobacterales; family Gloeobacteraceae; genus JANNPH01. Next base: position 19,483 of record JANNPH010000235.1, read on the forward strand.
AACCTGGGACGGCATGCGCGAGCGCTTTGGCAACCAGGTGGAAGACCACTACCGCGAACGGCTCAAGTATGAACTGGGCCTGATCGAGCAGATGGGCTTCGCTACCTACTTCCTGGTTGTCTGGGACTACACCAAGTACGCCCGCGACAGCGGCATCGCAGTCGGGCCGGGTCGCGGCAGTGCCGCCGGTTCCCTGGTGGCCTACGCCCTGCGCATCACCAATATCGACCCGGTGCGCTACAACTTGCTATTCGAGCGCTTCTTGAACCCGGAGCGCAAGTCGATGCCCGACATCGACACCGACTTCTGCATCGAACGCCGAGAAGAAATTATCCGCTATGTGACCGCAAAGTACGGCGAAGACTACGTGGCCCAGATCATCACCTTCAACCGGCTCACCTCCAAAGCCGTACTCAAGGATGTGGCCCGCGTGCTCGATGTCCCCTACGGTGAGGCCGATAAGTTTGCCAAGATGATCCCGGTGGTACGCGGAAAGCCGGTGAAACTGACCAAGATGCTCTCCGACGAGACACCCGCACCCGAATTCAAGCAAGCTTACGAAACCGACGAACGGGTCAGAAAATGGTTCGACCTGGCATTGCGCATCGAGGGCACCAACAAGACTTTCGGTGTCCACGCGGCCGGTGTCGTGATTTCAAGCGTGCCGCTCGACGAGATCGTGCCGCTGCAGCGCAACAACGAAGGCCAGGTGATCACCCAGTACTACATGGAAGACATCGCCGACCTGGGCCTACTCAAGATGGACTTCCTGGGCCTGCGCAACCTGACGATGATCCACCGGGCACAGCAAATGATTGCTCAGTACCGGGGAGTGCAACTCGATGTCGATAATCTGCCGGTCGAAGATGTGAAGACCTACGAACTATTGGGCCGGGCAGACCTCGAAGGGATCTTCCAGCTTGAATCCTCGGGCATGAAGCAAATCGTCGCCGACTTGAAGCCCTCCAATATCGAAGACATCTCGGCTATCCTCGCTCTCTACCGACCCGGACCGCTCGACTCGGGGATGATTCCCGAATTTATCGCCAGGAAACACAAGCGCAAGAAAATCGAGTACGCCCATCCAATCCTGGAGCCGATCCTCTCAGATACCTACGGCTCGATCCTCTACCAGGAGCAGATCATGAAGATCGCTCAGGATCTTGGAGGGTATTCACTCGGGCAGGCCGATTTGCTGCGGCGGGCCATGGGCAAAAAGAAGCGCGAGGAGATGGAAAAACACCGCTCTATTTTCGTCGATGGGGCTGCAAAAAATGGTGTGTCAAGCCGAGTCTCCGAAGAACTATTCGAGCAGATGGTTGTGTTTGCAGAATACTGCTTTAACAAGAGCCATTCTGCCGCTTACGGATACGTAACTTTCCAGACTGCCTACCTGAAGGCGCACTACCCGGTCGAATACATGGCTGCTCTGTTGAGTTCGGTCAAGGGCGATCAAGACAAGGTCCAAAAATACATCGCCTCGTGTATCAGTATGGGCGTCGAAATCGAGCCTCCGGATATTAATCGCTCGGGCACTGACTTTACTCCCCAGAACAAAACAATTCTGTTTGGATTAGGAGCGGTCAAGAATGTTGGAGAAGGTGCGATTTGTGCGCTTATCGAGTCGCGTGGACAGAAGGGTCCGTTCAAGAACCTGGCGGACCTGTGTGACCGGATCGATGCGCGCACGGTCAACAAGCGTGCCCTCGAAGCGCTGATTAAAGCTGGGGCGTTTGACAAGTTCAAAGCCAACCGGGGCCAGCTGCTTGCCGACCTCGAAAAAGTGGTTGAATGGGCGCAGGACCGTGCCCGCGACCGGGATATCGGGCAATTTAATCTCTTTGACTCGATGGCAGGCAGTGCCGGTGCCGCAAGCTTCGAGAGTGCTCCGAGTGCGCCGCCGACTGCCGACCTGTTGCCTGCGGATAAGTTGCGCTTCGAGCGGGAATTGCTCGGGTTCTATATTTCAGACCATCCCCTGAAAGCACTGCGCCAGAATACCCGGCTGCTGGCCCCGGTGAATCTTGCCGCTCTGAGCGATTGCCGGGAAGAAAGCACTGTCAGTGCGATTGTCCTGGTGCGGGATATCAAAGGGGTTGTCACCAAAAAGGGTGACCGGATGGCGATCGTGCAACTTGAAGACCTGACCGGATCCACAGAGGCGGTCGTGTTTCCCAAGGTCTTCGAGCGGGTCGGCAATTTCTTCGTAGCCGATGCCCGATTGATGATCTGGGGGAAGGTCGATTTACGCGACGACCGCACCCAACTGTTGATTCAGGATGCCGAACCAATCGAAGAAGTGCAGATGGTGGTCATCGACCTCGAATGCCGCAGCGACATGCAAGTCTGGCATCGGATTCGCGAGGTACTGCAGGCCCACCAGAGCGACGCGTCCAAAGTCGCAGTGATCGCCTCGGTCAAAAACGACGGCCGCCACCAGTTCGTGCGCTTTGGACCGCAGTTTCGCGTCAGCAACCACGATGCCCTCATCCAGGCCCTGCAAAGAAAAGGTTTCTCGGCCCACGCGTCCAGGGTCGTGGGCTGAGCGGCTGAAGGCGAGAAGCGTGAGAGGGTCGCCGGGTGTTGAGCACCGCTTTGGGGTCGGGCACTCTAACCTTGGGTGCTCGGCACTCAGACCTGCTCTCTTTTAAACGACCCGCACTCATGAAAATCATCGAGCAAACTGCGACCCGGCTGGTGCTGCGCGACCTCGCTTTGGCGGTAGTGCTTTGGTCGATCGGAGGGCTTTTCGCCCTGATTGGAGTCTGGACTTTGCTCTCTGTCGGGTCGACGGTTACCCAGAACGGGCGTACATCCGAGCTGCTGGTCGGCAGTGTATTCTGTCTGGCCGGCTTACTGGAGATGAGCATCGGGAGGCTGAACACCTGGATTTTCGACCGCTCACTCGGGAAACTGACGCTGAACACGGTGAGTCTCTGGAAGGTCCAAACCCGGATCTATCCCCTTGACCAGTTTGTCGGCACCCGCGTTGAAGAATCCGAAAGCACCGATGGCGACAGCACCTATCGCGTGGTGCTCACGAGGCTTTTGGAGGAGTGTGTGCCGCTCAGCTATATCTACACGACCGGAATCGAGCCCAAACGCCAACTTGCCGAGCAACTCAACCGGTTCCTTGCTGCAAGGTAAATCCGCCGCTTATGCAGGGGTGTCGAGTGCGATCAGCATCGCCGCCGTTGCCGCTAAAAATAGAAGCCCCATGACACCGGCCAGGGGCTTGCCGCGCAGGCCCGTGAGCCATTCGCTAGCCTTGCCTGTGTTGGTGATGAGGGCGTTGCTATCGACGACGGTAATACCCCAGACCCAACCGGCATGCAGTCCCCAGGCGAGGTGGATACTGCCGTCGCTCAAGGTGCAGGCGAGCACGAGCACCATGCCCATCAACCAGAGTCCGGGGAGTTCTGAAGCCGCAGCACTCAGATCGTCGAGCTGCCAGATAAGATGTGAGGCAGCGAAGATCAGGCTGCTGGCAACCGCCGCTGCCCAGAGGCCCAAGGGTAGCAAGGTCGTGACCATGAACCCCCGAAACATCCATTCTTCGACAGCGGCAACAAATAGTCCGATGAGCAGCGGCACCAGAATGGCCTGCCAGGTAAGGTGAGTCGGCTGCCACTTGAGCCAGCCCAGCCCGATCTGCACAGCAAAAAGAACCGCGAGTCCGGCAAGCCCGAGTCCGAGTCCGGCCAGAATTTGCAACCCGCCCTCACCGTCCAACCGCAATCCATAAGTTGACAGCGATTGGTTCAACTGCAGGCTGAACCCCCAGAGCACCAGGGGAATCACCAGGTAGAGGCTGAAGATGAGCTTGAGCTTGTCGCCCATCGCGAGCGGCCGGGAAGGGCGCCAGCCGATTTTGACTAGAAGCGGCACAGCCAGGGGCAACCAGGCCACAGTGCAGCACAGCAGGAAAGCACTAACAATCAGGGCCGGATTTGACACTTGGGACGATGGCAGTGAGCCTCAAAATATTAGCTGAGCTGGCCGCGAAAGCGGCTGGTGCTGACAGCAAGCAGGATGAAGGCAATCGCTGCGAGGGCGAGTCCATTCACCCAGAGGATTTCGATGCCGACCCCTTTGAGGAGCATGCCGCGCACGATGGCAATGTAATGGCGTAAGGGATTCGCAAGCGAGAGGATCTGAAAAAAGGTCGGCATCGTCTCGATAGGAGCAATGGCACCGGAAAGTTGAATAATCGGCAGGTTGACAAAGAACGACGTGAGCACGACCTGGGTCTGGGAGCGGGATAGTGTCGCAAGCATCATGCCGATGCCGATGCCCACGCAGATGTAGAGGCTGGTGAAGAGCATAAACAGTAAAAAGTCGCCGCGAAAGGGTACCCCGAAGACCAGCCGCGCCAGACCCAGGGCAAGTAGCGCCTCACCGATGAGCAGTGCAAACAGGGGAGCAAGCTTGGCAAGCAGAATTTCCCAGGCTTCAGCCGGGGTCATGAGCAGTTGTTCGAGGGTGCCCACGTCCTTCTCGCGCACGACCGTCGCCGAGGAGACGAGTGAACTGGTGAGAGTCAGCACCAACCCGATGACACCCGGTACGAAAAACCAGCTACTGCGTAGACCGGGGTTGTAGAGGATAGAAACCAGCGGCACGATTGGGGGCGGCGGTGCCCCGGCCAGATTTTGTCCAAATTGCCGGACAATCTGACCGGCGTAGCCGTTGGCGATACCCGCCGTGTTGGCATCGACTGCGTCGATCAGCAACTGCACCTCGGCAGTCCGCCCACGAGCGAGGTCGCGCCGAAATTCGGGTGCAATCACCAGGGCGGCGGTGACCCGGCCGGTACGGACCAGTTCGCGGATGACCTGGGGGCTCGTAGTCTCAGTCTCGATGTCGAAGATGCCGTTAATGGTGAATGCCGCGACCAGTTCCCGGCTCTGCTGGTTACCTGCATAGTCGGCGACGGCGAGCTTCAGGTGTCTCACTTCGGGACTGAGGGCGAAACCGAAGATAAGGAGCTGAATCGTCGGCGGAAACAACAGCAAAAACAGCAGTTGCCGATTTTTGAGAATCTGGATGGTTTCTTTGCGCATCAGTGCCCAGAGGCGACTTTCGACCAGTAGTTCAAAGAATTTCATCAGGCTTACTCCGGCAGTTGCATGCGTCTAAGGGCTCGAAAAGTCGCGGCAAAAAACAATGCCCCCAGTAGCGCCAGCATCAGGGGCGCGGTCCAAACCCCCGGCCAGCCCGTACCGCGCACGAAGGCATCGCGGGTGATCTCGATGTAGTAGCGGGCCGGGACGATGTTGGAGACGAGCGAGAGCGGAAAAGGGATGTTGCTGATGGGATAGATGAACCCGGAAAGCAACAGAGCCGTCAGGAATCCGCTCGTCGCCACGGCCTGTACCGCCGCACTCTGGGTCGCTGTACGGGTGCCGATGAAAAGTCCGAACATGACACCCGCAACCAGAAACAACACCGTTCCGACCAGGAGCGGGGTCGGGTCGCCTGCCAGACGCAGCCCAAAGAGGACCGTGCCCAGGGCAATCACGGCCACGGCCTCACCGGCCCCAACCAGAAAGTAGGCGAGTCCTTTACCGAGCAGCAACTCCACCGCACTGAGGCTGGAGGCGTAGACCTGGATGATCGTACCCTGTTCTTTTTCGCGGACCATGGCAATCGCCGTCAGCAGCGGCGGGTAGATGGCGAGAATGACCGCGTAGACGCCGGGCACGATGTAGAGCGCTTCTTTGCGACCCGGATTAAACCAGAGGCGGGCGCGCAGCACCACCGTCGGAGACTGGGATGTGAACTCGGTCGTGTTGAAGAAGTTGGTCACCGCCCGCACGCTGTTGCGGATGACGCGGGCATTGTTGGTATCGGTGCCATCGATCAGGACCTGCACCGTGGCCTGGCGTCCGGCTTTGAGGCGGCGGTTAAATTCGGGCGGGATCACAACTGTCGCCCTGGCGGTGCCGG
>JANNPH010000003.1:0-3791 GCA_031399965.1 Gloeobacteraceae cyanobacterium SOY_34_metabat_159
TGCCCCCGAGCACCCAGGTGGAGTGCCGGGGATGAAGGACTGGGTGACGCGGGAAGCCTATTCTCACGAAGTGAGCAGTTGCGGTTTCTGGCCTGGGAACGCCTCGGTGGAGCCCATGTTCTATGCCTACGCTTACCCCTCGCCGAGCGGGTTCAAGGATTATCCCGTCCAGCCCCAGGAAGCCTTCTTTAGCGAGGCAATGGGAGAATTTTTGCTACCTTACGAAGCCGTACGCCAGGCCGAGGATCCGGATGCGACCCTGCTGAGCTTCTTGCAGAGTACCTACGAAGCTGCCGCAGAGCTGAGCCATTGGGACCGTGAGCACCTGGAGCGCCACCGCGCAGTCTCTACCTGAAGTCAGGTCCTCGACGTTATTTCAAATGCCGGTGCCGCGAATCGTGGCGCTCGCCGCTCTGTGCAGCAACGCATGCCGGGCCACCAGGGCGTCGAGGTCAGCGTCGTAGCCGCCGCCAATCACGCAGGCAACCGGAATGCCGCGCCGCAGACAGGCGCTCAGCACTTCACAGTCGCGCTCGTACAGGCCCCGGTCGGTGAGGGCCAGTTTTCCGAGCCGGTCGCTGTGGTGCGGGTCCACACCCGCATCGTAGAGCACCAGGTCGGGCCGGATGTCTTCGAGGAGACCAGGCACATAGTCGCGCAACACCCGCAGATAACCGGCATCGTCGAGGCCGACCGGCAAGGGCACATCGAGGTCACTTTTTTGCTTGCGGCCGGGGAAATTGTCGCCACAGTGCATCGAAAAGGTGAACACCGCCGGCTCGTCGCCGAAGATCAGGGCGGTCCCATCACCCTGGTGCACGTCGAGATCGACAATTAAAACGCGGCGGACGCGGCCCTCGGCAAGCATCACCCGCGCACTCACCGCCAGGTCGTTGAAGATGCAAAAACCTGAACCGAAGTCGGGAAAAGCGTGATGGGTGCCGCCGCAGGTGTTACAGGCAAGGCCGTGACTCAGGGCAAGGCGGGCAGTGAGGATAGTGCCGCCGACGGCTGTGCAGGTGCGCTCGACCAGGGCCGGACTCCAGGGTAAACCGATGCGGCGAAACTGTTTATCGTCGAGGCTGCCCGCGTAGAAGCCCGATACGTAGTCGGGCGCGTGCACCAGCGTCAGCCACTCGCGCCCGGCGCGTTCCGGCTGCCAGAACTGCTCAGGACTGGCAATTCCTTCGCGGATCAAATAGTGATATAGGCGGCTGAACTTGCCCATTGGGAAACGGTGCCCTTCGGGGAGGGCAGTTTCGTAACGGGGGCTATAGACGAAGGGTGGACCCACAGCGCTCTTAGTCGCCGATAATCTCAGGCTCGTTCATTTCGTCCGACATCTCGTAGATGGCCCGCAGCACAGGCTTGTAGCTGCTGTCGTCGTCGTTGAGGTCTTCGTAGCGGCGACGCTTGGCGCGGTTGGCCACCTGCACGGTGATCCGGTAGCGGTTGGCGGCGGCATCGACGAGTTGTTCGACGCGGTACATCAGCTCTGCGGTTTCGATCACCGGTTGGGTCATCTTCAAGGCTCCTCAAACAGTAATTGCTCCAGCTGTCGGGCCGCTTCGACGAGGTCGTCGTTGACGATCTGATGGTCAAAGAAGTCGACAGCTCTCAGTTCTTTGTCGGCTTTACGCAATCGGCGTTCGGTAACTTCGGGGCTTTCAGAGCCGCGGGCACGAAGCCGTGCCTCCAACTCAGCAAGCGAAGGCGGGCGAACAAACACCAGCATAGCCTCCGGGTAACGTCTTTTGACCTGCCGTGCTCCGGTCACCTCGATTTCGAGTACGGCCGGCTCTCCCGTTGCCAGCTGTTCCTCGACCGGACCACGCAGGGTGCCGTAATAGTTGCCGACGTACTTCGCGTATTCGAGCAAGTCACCCATGTTAATCAGTTCTTTAAAGCGCTTTTCCGTTAGAAAGTAATAGTGAACCCCGTCCAGTTCTCCATGCCGGGGTGTACGCGTCGTTGCCGAAATTGAGACAAAGAGATCCGGGTGCTCAAGCTTCACCTGTTTGAGCAGAGTGCCCTTGCCGACCCCGCTCGGGCCGGTGAGCACGACGAGCCGACCCCGCTCAGCCAAGGACATTTCCGAGTGTGACAGCATCAGAGGGGACGGCTTCAGGCTGAATAGTCGATAAGATGGCATGGCCCGGACCGGTGATGACCGCTCGTATCCACTGAGCGTGGATGGCATCGACTAGGTCTTCACTGACTGAAATCATGTTGCCAAATTTGCGATTGATGAGCTGCCAACTCATAGGACACAACTTCATATTTCTTCAATTTCATTCTAGCCTGCCGCCTTTGAGCCAGGACGCAAAAATCGTAGAGAGGCGGATCTAAGTCATGCAAGCAGTCGATTTTACAGCCCTCAGCGCCGCCGTTGCCGACCTCAAATCCGGCTGGCTCCCGGCCCGCGTCGAGCAGGTTCGCCAGGAAGATGCCCAGACGATCAAACTGCTGCTGCGCACCTTCAAGACTTCGCGCTGGCTGGTCGCCTCGTGCCATCCGCAGGCAGCCCGGCTTCACCTGGGCGAGGTGGACCGCACTAAAGTGACCCGCTTCCCTTTCGGCTCGACAGCCCATCAGTATCTGGCCGGCAAGGTGCTGGTGAACTGTGAGCAGCCAGCCTGGGAACGGGTCGTACGCCTCGGCTTTGCCCGTAGGCCCGAGGAGCAGACCGAGCTTGATTTATTTGTTGAAGCGATGGGCAAGTACAGCAACCTGGTCCTGACGGACGCAAACGGGCGCATCCTGGCCCTGGCCCACCCGGTGACGGCCGCCCAATCGCGGGTACGGCCCTTACAAATCGGCGACCCCTACACACCGCCGCCGCCCCTGAAGCTCCCCATGCCTGCGCGCCACGAAGCATTCGACGACTGGAAAGCCCGCCTCACCGTCGTTCCGGGTCCGGTCGGTCCGGCTCTCTTTAAGGTGTATCGGGGAGTGAGCCAGAGTCTTGCCAATCAGTTGCTGGCACAACTGGGCATCGGTGCCGGTACGGCGATGGCAGTCCTCGATGAGGAGCAGTGGCAGGCAATCCACGCGCTCTGGAACGAGTGGCTGCGCCGCCTCGGCGAAAGCGACTACCAGCCGGGCCTCATCAGGGGAGGTGGCTACACCGTGGTGGGCTTCAACCTGCGTTCCCCAGTCGAGCCGATACACACCCTGCTCGATCGCTACTACCGCGATGCCCTCAATTCAGAACTATTCCACCAGCGCCGCTCTCGACTGCAACAGGTCCTCAAAGCGGCTCTCGCCAAAGCCACCAAGCGGCAGACAGCCTTCGAGCAGATGATGGAAAACGCCCGCCAGGTCGATCGCTTTAAATCAGAGGCCGACTTGCTGATGGCTTACCTGCATGAGGGCAAACCGGGACTCACCACGATTGAGCTGCCGGATTTCATGACTGAAGAACCGGTGTCAATTCGCCTCGACCCGGCAAAGGACATGGTCGGTAACGCCCAGGCTTACTACAAACTGCACCGCAAAGCAAAACGCGCCAACCAGGCAGTCGAGCCGCTCCTCACCGAAGCGAGGGCAGAGGTGCACTACCTGGAGCAGGTGAGCGCCACGGTCGAACTGTTGAACGAGCCCGCCGACCTTGAAGCACTCGGCGAAGTAGGGGAGGAACTGACCGCCGAAGGTTACGCAGCCAGTGCCAAGCGCAGCCATGATGAGCGCCCCTGGTTGCAGATAGCTCAGTGACGCGGCTGCCGGGCCGATGCAGACGGCGCGCGTAGCCAGCTGCGCCGCAAGACTTTCGCGATCGGCCATTGACACGG
>JANNPH010000004.1:0-11091 GCA_031399965.1 Gloeobacteraceae cyanobacterium SOY_34_metabat_159
GACCAGTCTGCAACAACAGCCCCGGCAATTGACCGAGCACAAACAGCAAAGCCGAGAGCAAGACGGTAAAGACCTGGGCAAACGTGCGGGCTCGCCCCGCGCCAAGAAGCCGCACCAGCCCCAGGGTGACTAACATTGCCAGACTCGTCGCCACGAGTGCGACACCCAGAGTAGCCGGGTAGATTCCCAAAAGCCGGGGGAACCCGACCAGCACCGCCAGGACACTGAAGGGCACGACCACCAGCCCAAAATCAGCAAGTACCTGAAGGAGCACCCCCACAAACCGACTTGCAAAGACCGTCCGGCTCGCAACCGGAGAGGAGACCAGCAAATCAAGGTCGCCCCGATCAAAAAGAGCGGTGAGACTATACTGCATCGCCTGTAAAAGAGCGTAGAAGAAACCGAGTAACCAGAAAGCGACGGCAATCCAGAAGAGTTGCTCCGGTAGGGTGAGCTGTTGCAACTCGCTGCGCAGGTCGCCCAGGAAGAACCACGCGCAGGTAAACACCACCACCGCGAGGGCCGTACCCGTCACTAAAAGTCGGTTGCCCAGGCCCCGACCCTGCAGTGAGCGCCACCAGAGTCGCAGCTCGTGGCGAACAAGCCATAGAAAACTGCCCGCTTTCAACTCGACTCCTGAGCCCCGGTCAGCTCCAGGAAAACAGATTCGAGCGTTCCTCCTCCACTACTGCGCAGGCGCAACTCCTCCAGAGTGCCCTCGGCAATCAGCCGTCCGTGGTGGATGATACCGATGCGCTGGGCCATGCGCTCGGCAATTTCCAGGATGTGGGTGGTGAGGACGACCGTGTTGCCCTGCTGCACATAATCAACCAGCATCTGCCTGACGAGTCGGGCTGCCGCTGCGTCGAGGCCCGTGAGGGGCTCATCCATGACGATCAGCCTCGGTTGGTGTACGAAGGCCCCGGCGAGGGCAAGCTTCTGCTTCATTCCCCGCGAAAAAGTCTCGATATAGTCGCCACGCACGTCCCAGAGTTTCAGCTTCTGTAGCAACTCAGGCGCCAGGACCTGCGCCTCGGCAACCGGCGCACTCCAGAGCCCGGCGACAAACTCCAGATATTCGAGCGGCCTGAGTTTGCCGTAGAGCAACGGGTCGTCCGGCAGGTAGGCGAGCAACCGCTTCGCTTCCGGCCCCGCCCTCGTGACACTGTGACCCAAGATCCGCACCTCACCACTATCGGGCTTGAGGAGTCCAGAAATCAGGCGCAGGGTGGTCGTCTTACCAGCCCCATTCGGTCCGAGCAGCGCATAAAATTCTCCCGCCCGCACTTCAAGGTCGAGGCGGTCAACGACCACGGAGTCGCCGTAGCGCTTGGTCAGAGCATCGAGTCGAAGTGCAGGGTGCATTATGCTTGCCCAGAGACCAGGGTCCAACCCAGATCATAACGATTGCGGAGGGGGTGCTTCTGGCGCGGCCTCAGGGTAATCTGGCCGAATCCTCTCCAACGGGCGATTCAAGCGCAGAAGTTTCAGAAACCGCTCTTTTAGATCCTGCCAGTGCCCCCAGAGTAAAGCTGAAGCGCAGAGTCGGGTCTTTCCAGGTGGCCGGAAACGCGCCGAAGGGGCCAAGATCGCGAATGCCTTCGAGCACCCGCGCATCTGTCTCAGCGCTACCGAACGAGCTTTCTACAGTCGCTTCTTCGACCTGGCCCATCGAGCCCAGCTTTAATACAATTCGGCCGGGGGCTTTCAACCCGGTGAGGGCAACGAGCCCAGTGCGGACGCGGCGCACCACGCTCTGCCGGTAGTCGCGGATGTCGGCCATCGGGCTTCTCGGCCCGGCTCCCGCATCAGCCGCACGCGCGCGCTGCACGAACTGGACCTGCTCGGTGCTCACCCCGACGCAGCGAGTGGCAGCCGCCTCGGCACGGCAGTCAACCGGAAAAGGAACGTTGCAGGTAAAGTTTTTGGGGGCCATCAAGTTGCACTTCTGGTCCGACAGGTGGGCCAGGCCGAGGGCGTGGCCGGCCTCGTGCATCACCACACTGCGCAGGGAAAATTCGTCTGGATATTCGCTGAGGGAGCCGCGAAAGACGACTTCGATCTTGCCTACCCGTAGCCCACCCACGTTTGAAAAGCGGCCGGTGATGCCGTCAGCGTCATCCTGAGTCCGCGGCCTGTTCATCGCTTCAACCACCAGGTCTGCTTGATCGCGCCGTTCCACGAATGTAAAAACGCCGGCATTCAGGAGCAACCGCGCTCGCTGCTCATCTTCCTGTCGGTGCAAGATCACGGTGTAATTTTCCGGGGCACCCTGACCGGGAGCAAACAGCAAGACCCGTACCCAATCGAGAAAGCCCTGGCGCACTGTGCGTACTGCTGCTTCTGGAAGCTGGCTCGATTTTTCTTGCCCCTGGTAGTCCCTCAATACAGGCTCGATGAATATCCGGATTGGAAAACTGGTGCGATCCATGGCCAGGACGCTGGAAGCCGCGAGCAGACTTGCCGTCCAGACAGAGAGGACCGCCCGCGAGAAATGCCGGAGAGAAAAAGCCATCGCGCACTTGCCCAAAAATGCAAGTTCAGACTAGCACCCCGCTGACACCAGCAATAGTGTTTTTTTCGCGGACGCGTAATATTTCCCGGCACCGATAGGGATAGAGCTTATTAAACCTGTTCAAAAAACTTCCGCAAATGCGAAAGGCCCCCGGAGGGGCCCTGCTGGTAGTTTTAGCTGACAAGGTTATCTACCAACCCCGCCTTGTTTAGGCCGCGACAGTAGCGCGGGCACGTACGAAGGGAACTACGTTGTTTGTAGCACTTGGTTTTTGCTCTAACCGAGCCGGCTTCAGTCACGCTCTAATTGCCCTGTCGAAGCCAGTACATCCCCGAAATTGGTGGAGATGAGGGGAATCGAACCCCTGTCCAAAGCAGCCGATCACGGAACCTAGACTTCCTTTTCACAAACGTTGGGGAAAGACAAACCAACGGTAGGTTTTAAGTCTCCACAGGACTGCTCCCATTATAGCGTCCACCCCGGCTACTGGTGGGGTGCGCTCAAGCGCAATCTCGCTTTCTTTATGCACCAATGGACTATGCGTCCATGGCACCGGGGATGAGGAAGCCCGCTTGTTAGGATGAAAGAACCGGATCAGTCCGGCGCATTGAAAGTTTGACTTTGCACTTACTTCGAGGAATATGCCCGTGCTTACTCGCCACCTCCCGCTCCTGACCGGTGTGCTGACCTTTGCGGCAGCCAGTGGGCTGTTCCTCGCCCCGGCTTCTGCCCAGAACTATGACAACTACGACAATCGTTACGACCCAGGCTACTATCCGGGCAACAACGGCTACAGCCAGTACCCGAACAACAACGGCTACAACCAGTACCCGAACAGCAACAGCTACAACCGGTACCCGAACAACAACAGCTACAACCAGTACCCGAATAACAGCAGCTACAACCAGCCTGGTGTCTTCTCAGGTAACAGTGCCCTGAGCGGTGTCGTCAGCACTGTGGTTTCGGGGCTGATCAACCGGACGCTCTCCGGCGGCAACAACGCCTACTACCCGAATACCCCCTACAACTCGGGCTACTATCCCCCGAATGGCTATGGCCAGGGTGTGCCCTACAACAATTCCGCCCAGTATGGCTACGGCGGTTATGGCCAGGGCGTGCCTTACAACAATTCCGCCCAGTACGGCTACGGCGGCTACGGCCAGGCACCCTACGGCCAGCCCAACAATGCCGCGAATGGACTGGTCACCTCGGTCGTCGGCGGCTTGCTCAATCAGGTTCTCAGGAGCAGATAACAGCACCCGAAGTAGCTGGTAGTCACCCATCACAAATGCAGGCCTCGTTCCCATTAACGCGCTAGCGTCGGGAGCGAGGCTTGTGACTATGGCAGACCGGCAAGCGGGAGTTCAAGAATCCGATTAGCATCCTGAGCCGTATACAAGTCACCTGGACCAATGTTCAGGTTGTCTCGGCCTTCCAGGCCCCTGCGTACCGAATAGATGCTGATACAAACCTTGCAGGTTTTAGAATTCGTCGTCGGTCGCCCTGCTAAAGCCATTTATCCTGTTGAGGAGTGCTCAGACTATACTGCTGCTCTCAACCGGAGTTTGATGGATCCGTCGAGCGATGCCCAGGTATACGCCGCGATTAAAAGCGGACGCGCCGATGCCCTCGGTATTTTGTACGACCGCTACGGTACGGCGGTCTACAGGCTCGCCCTGCGCATCCTGAGCGACCACCAGGAAGCAGAAGATCTGACTCAGGAAGTGTTCTTGCACCTGTGGCGCAAGCTCGCCTTCGATCCGACCCGCGGTAGCCTCAATAATTACCTGTTGACCCTGACCCGGTCGCGCGCTATAGACCGCCTGCGCAGCAGATCCGCCAAAGTCCGCTCGCTACAGCGGTGGGGCCAGGAACTGGGAAGTACAGCAGGCGGTTCCCTGCCGCTCGAACGGCTTGCGCAGCGGGAATGGGCACAGCGGGTGCGTTCAGCACTCGAACAACTTCCTGATGCCCAGCGCAAAGCGCTAGAACTGGCATATTACGAAGGTCTCAGCCAGTCGGAAATCGCCCAGAAGCTAGAAGCACCCCTCGGCACGATCAAGACCCGCTGTCGGCAGGGGCTGCTGAAGTTGCGGGACCTGCTGCGAGACCTGGTGGGCTGACGAATATGGACACACTATCGGCGGAATGGCAGGAAAAAATGGCGGGCTACGTGCTCGGCGACCTCACAGACGACGAGTGCACCGCCTTTGAACTCTGGCTGCAGGCGCACCCAGAAGCACAGATGGAACTGGCCCGCCTACAAGAAACAGCGTCACTGCTGCCTTATGGCCTTGATGGGCAGGAAAAACCCTCTGCCGGTTTGCGCGGGCGCATACTTCAGGAAACCGGGTCACCCAGGCTCGCTGTACTGCCCCGCCGCAACTGGCCTGGCTGGGTAGCGGCAGTGGCGGCAGTCGCAGTGGCAGTGCTGGGCCTCGACGGGCTGCGGCTACGCAGCGACCTCGCCCAGGCCCAGCAGGAAATTGACCGTTATCGCGATGTGGTTGCCATGCTCCGCGAGAGCAACACACGCCTGGTATCTCTCAAGGGCATGGACGACGGGGCTGCCGCCTCCGGGAGCATCGTCGTCACTCCCGGTACTCCCGAAGTCGTCGTCACCCTACGCAACCTGCCAATGCTACCTGAGGGACAAATTTACCGGCTCTGGGCAGTAGTCGATGGCCGCAAAGTGGTCGTCGGTCAATTCAAACCGGCAGAAGGGGGAAGCGTTTTCGTCAAACTACCGCTCAGCAATAGCCTGGTCTTTGCGCCGCTGGTGGTGACCCGCGAACCTGCCACCGCGACCACCGCATCAGGTCCGATGGTGATGACCAGCCAGATCTGACGAGCCGAAGTCGGGCACTACTCAGGTATCCGGGTCGTCCCCGAACCGGCTCAAGAAGCTCCGCCATTCCATCGACAGCAGTGGACAGTTTGCCAGGTCGGCGATTGCCTGCGGGTCCCGGTTGCGCCGATAGATGATGTCGTTGGCAGCCAGGATGGTCCACTGCGGGTAGGGACGCTCTAACAAAACGACGGGTAGACCCGCTTCCACGACGCCTTCTGTGAGGACGCGGAAGTACCAGCCTCCCCAGCCAGTCTTCTGGACGCGGCCGGGCAGATCTGGACGCCGCCAGCGGCGGGCCAGTTTCCAGCAGGGTTGGCGCGGCTGCGAGACCTGCAGCCTGACCGGTCCGAGGGCATAGGTGTCACCGATAGCGACGGTTTCCTCACTTTGCCCGGCAATCGTGAAGTTCTCCCCAAACGCGCCGTAGCCCAGGTGCTCAATTTCAAGATCCGCCTGCCAGACCGGATAGTGCTCAGCAGCGTAGGCCAGCACAGCTTTATCGGGACCGCCGTGGACCGTCAGATCTGCCTGACCGTCCCCTGTCAGATGGGTTCTACCGACATGCACCGGACCCGTAATCGGCTCCTTGAAAAAGCCCGTTGTCCAGGGACGCTCCATCGGGTCAACTGCTGCAACCTCACCCAGTTGCTTCGGTAGACCGACCTGAATTGAAATTAAACTGACCTCAGGCATAGGACACTCCCCTTCAGAGTTAGTGTTCGTCACCAGACCCGATGGTCCTGGGACCCCTTGAAGATATCGCCCGTCTTGTGATGAACCCGGTACAAGTTTGACGGGTGTAGCCTGAAACTACCTGGCTCAAACGAGACGATTGCAATGTACCGTTCGTTCGGTATAGAGTCAACACGATGTGAGAGGAAAGGCAGTGACCACCGCACCTGTAAGCCCGACTTCGATTCGACCGCCCTTTACCCACGAGACGGCTCTTGCCAAGGTCAAGGCGGCTGAGAACGCCTGGAATAGCCGCGATCCCGAGCGCGTTGCCCTCGCCTACACTGAGGACTCCGAGTGGCGCAACCGCGACGAATTCTTCAGCGGACGCGAACAGATCAGGGCATTTTTACAGCGCAAATGGGCAAAAGAACTTGACTACCGGCTGATGAAAGAACTCTGGTGCTTCACGGACAACCACATCTCGGTGCGCTTCGAGTACGAATGGCACGACGCGACCGATCAGTGGTATAGAAGCCACGGCAATGAGCACTGGGAGTTTGACGAGAATGGCCTGATGCGCCGCCGGGACGCCTCGATTAACGATGTCCTGATTGCCGAAGCGGAGCGCCGCTACCGGTGAGAAACATCGCCGGGTACGGCCAGTAACGCCGTACGCAAATCTGCCAGTACCCGCTTGAAAGGACCATCGTCATCGAGGCCCCCGCAGAGGGTCAAGGCTCCCTGAATACGCACGACGGCTGTCTCGGCCCGCTGGCGGGCAATGGTCGCATCGACACCCGCTTCAACAATCAGCGCCTCAAAACTGGCAATCCAGGTCGCAAAACTTTCCTGCAACCGGGGCTGAAATAGATTTCGCGACCCGCCGTACACGAGCGTACCGAGTAGACACGCCTCTTTACCCTGGGCGTAGAGAGAGTCGAGAGCATCAAGGACCCGCTCCAATCGCTCGGCGGGCGTGCCCGGTTTTTTGAGTGGGGTGAGCAGGTACGTTTCCATCCATTCGCTAAGGCGGTCCAGGGCGGCGTTGGCCATTTCTTCCTTGCCGCCCGGAAAGTAGTGGTAGAGGCTCGATCGGCCCAATCCAGTCGCTTTCGATAGTTCCGAGAGCGAAGCGCCCTCGTAGCCAAGACGCCGGAAAACGGCTACGAGACGATCGACGACTGCTTCGCGCGACAACAACGGGGTGGGCATCTTTCTCCTTCACAGTTTTCCAGAGGGGCGCTTATGGCAGGGCTTCAGGCCGCTTTCGAGAAGCGTTTTGCCCAGAAGCGGCGAATCAGCTCGGCAATCAAGTCACTTTCTTCTTCGAGGGCAAAGTGCCCCGTGTTCAGCAGGTGGATTTCAGCATCTTTGAGGTCGCGCTGGAAAGCAAGCGCACCCGGTTGGCCGAAGATCTCGTCATTTTTACCCCACACCACCAGTGTCGGCGGCTGGAAGCGACGAAAGTACTCCTGCCAACGGGGATAGAGCGGCAGGTTGCTCTGGTAATCATAGAAGAGGGCCAGTTGGATGTCATGGTTACCCAGACGATCGAGGGTCGCCTGGTCGGTGTTGATGGCATCGATGCTCACCTGCTCGGGGTTACGTGAGCCGTTGCGGTACTGCCATTCGGTTGCCGGACGGGTGAGTAGAAAACGCAGCGGGTCCAGGTTGGCTTCGGTTTTGTCCTGCCAGTAGAGGCGCAGCGGGTCCCAGAATTTCGGCAGGCCCTCTTCATAAGCGTTGCCGTTTTGAACAATCAAAGCCTGGATGCGTTCGGGGTTACGCTCGGCGATCCGTAGCCCAATCGGTGCGCCGTAGTCCATCAAGTAGGGGACGAACCGCTCGATCCCCAGAGCAGCCAGGAACTTCTCCATCAAGTCCGCCAGCGTATCGAAGCGATAGTCAAAGTCGCCCACAGCCGGGTTATCACTGTTGCCGAAGCCCGGATAGTCAGGAGCAATCAGGTGAAAATCTGCGGCCAGGGCAGGCATCAAATCGCGGAACATGTGGGACGAAGAAGGGAATCCATGCAGGAGCACAATTGTCGGTGCACTCGGCCTGCCCGCTTCGCGATAGAAAATCTGAATTCCGTCAACTTTTAGAGTCTTGTAAGCAGTCATGGTGTTCTCCTGACGATGAGGAAGCCAACTCACAGAGCAGAATCTCTCGGGGTCATCCCATTTATACCGAACATTCGGTACAGTGTCAATGACTGTCAGGGTCACTCTGGTACAAAGCGGCATGGGGCGCAGGTATCTAGGGCGTCATCTCGACCAGGGCTTCTCGCAATTTCAATAGCCCCTGGCGGGTGCGGGTCTTGATCGTGCCGAGCGGTTCACCCAGGTGCTCGGCAATTTGGGACTGACTATAGCCCTCGAAGTAGGCCAGTTCGAGCGCCTGACACTGTAGTACCGAAAGCTGGTCAAGGGCCTGCCGGACCCGCTCGGAGCGTTCTGAAAACGAAGCTGTTTCAAGTGGGGTGCAGGGAAGGGAGTGGGACACTTCGATCTGCCAGCGTTGGACGGTTTGCAGGAACGTTTGATGGCGGCGCAGCCTGTCGAGGGCGCGCGAACGAGTGAGGGTGATCAAGTAACTGAGGAGCGTGCCGCGGCTCTGGTCGAAGTTGTCTTTGCCCCGGTGCCAGAAGAACAAGAAGACCTCCTGGCTCAAGTCCTCGGCTTCGCGCGGGTCTTTGAGAATCGATAAACCCAGGCGGTAGATCACAGCGCCGTGGCGCTCATAGATAGCCGCCAGGGCTCGCCGGTCCTGGCGACGGACCCTGGCTGCCAGGTAGGCATCATTTGTGGTTTGAGGCGCTTCTGCCATACCGAGCGATGCTTGAGACATCTTTAGACCAGCAGTTGTGGGAATAGAGGAGCGAGCCATAGTTGCACCTGCACATCCCAGCCGAGCAAGATGGCGAGAGCCGTGGCGGCAACTGCCGCGCCACCGACGCGCTGCAAAATTTCGCTCTGGGGGCGCACGCTCAGCAACTTTCGGCCAAGCGCCCGACCACCGTAGGCAAGCGCGAGCATCGGCACTGCCGCCCCAAGCCCATAGACCACCAGCAGCCCGAAGGCGGCGAGGCCGTCGTTGCCAATCGCGGCCAGGGTCAAAATCGAGCCAAGTACCGGCCCGGCGCAGGGCGTCCAGACAAGCCCCAGCTGGCTACCGAGCCAGAATTCTCCCCACAGACCAGTCAGGTTGGACTCACCCGACCCACCGATTTTGAGATACCCGAAGACCCGAGCACTCAGGGACGGAAAGAAGGCCAGTATTCCCAACACCAGAAGGACGACGATAGCAGCCGTACGCAGCAGAGAAGCGGCCCCGGCAAACCAACTGACGGTAACCCCGAGCAGACTACCCGCCAGGGCAAAGCCGCCGACCAGTCCTGCCACCAGAATCAGCGGGCCGAGGCGATGAGTCTGGAGCGAGCGCCCGACAAGAATTGGCAACACCGGCAGGATGCAGGGCGAGAGCACCGTGAGAAAGCCACCGGCGAGGGCAAGGCTGAGCGGTATAGCTGAGAGCATCGCAATCAGGCTCCGAGCAGGGTACGGATAGCCTGTTCGGTCGTATCGTAAGCCCCCTCGCCGATGTGGTCGTAGCGCAACCGGCCCTGGCGGTCGGCCAGGAACAGGTGTGGCCAGTACTGATTGTCATAGGCTTTCCAGAGCGCGAACTGATTGTCCACAGCATTTGGATAAGAAATCTTGTGTTGCTTGATAGCCCGCTTGATATTCTCGGTATCGCGCTCGTAGGCAAATTCGGGAGTGTGCACACCGACCACCTTCAGCCCCCTGGCAGCATACTTCTCATGCCACTGCACCACATAAGGCAACGTGCGCTGGCAGTTAATGCACGCAAAAGTCCAGATCTGAATGAGCGCGACACTACCCAGAAGATCTTTGGTTGCAATCGGCCCGGCAGTATTCAGCCAGCCGGTAGCACCGGTAAACTCGGGCAAAGCTTTCCCAACCGGCAGCTGGACGCCCGCATGGGCAACAGTGGACGGAAAACCCCACAAGGCCCCTGCCCCGGCGGCGACTCCCAATCCCAAATAGCCGAGCAAAGAGCGCCGTTTCAACACAGACTTTTGCATAAATGTCTCCTGAGCTACTTCTACAACTGGTACGAGAGTCAGTCAGTTCCGGATTCAATCAAGTGCATGGCTTCAAAGATCATGAGTGAAGAACGGTATCTTTTTAGATACCAGTTTCTCAAGAAAACCTAGCAGCCTCAACCTGTTAGATTTATGCCACAAGGATACTCTGTTCTCTAGACTCACCCTGGCTCCGTTCAAAAGATCTTCCTGCAGTCAGACTGCTGGACCGTTTTTCTCAACAAGAGCATTCGATTCACTCTTCTCATTCAAATATTGAGTCCCCCAGTCGTGCATTGCTCCCAGTACCGGTAACATTGCCTGCCCAGAGGGCGTCAACGCATAGTCGACTCGCGGAGAAACTTCGGGATATGCGACTCGGTAGACCACACCGTCCTTTTCAAGCTCACGAAGCTTCTGGGTCAAGATCTTGTGGGTGATTTTATTCAAGGCCCTTTTCAGTTCACTAAAACGCCGTACTCCCCGAAGAAGCTCTTGAATAATCAGTATTTTCCAGCGCCCTTCGAGCACCAACAATGTCACTTCCACCGGATTCATATCCTTCACCTGCAATTAAAAATCCTCAAATCACCCAAACACGGACCTTACCTGGCGCACCAGGCGCATTTCAGAATCAGCCACTAGAAGCAGCCCAACTCAAAGCCAACCTGAGTAGGGCAACAATCTAGTAAATTCCCGTGCTCAAAAGTGAGTAGACAGCGAGTCTGCTCACAACAGATAGCTAAAGTAGCCCCTTACCATTCCCAAACACAATCAAACTCATTCTTGCCCCTTACGCCGCCTATGGCCTGCCTTTGTCCACCAGCATTGCTGTCTACTCTGCCCGCCCGGTAGCAGGCCCCAACCAATCTGTCTCGACGCCCCACCAGACTCCCCTTGTAGGGGGTGCAGGGGGCGGACGCCGCCCCTTGCTCGGGGGCG
>JANNPH010000006.1:0-11519 GCA_031399965.1 Gloeobacteraceae cyanobacterium SOY_34_metabat_159
CCGCCCCCTTGGTGTTGTCCACCAGAGTGCTCGCTGTAAAAGGACCAACACCCCGCCGCGCCTCCAGCCGGGCACTCGCCCCGTAAGAAAGCCCACGCTTGATACGCACCTCAGAATTCAGTCGCCCCGAGTACCCCGAGAGCACCGCGTTGGTGACCACCCCCGAATAATAAGTCGGGTTGGAACGGGCAATCCCCATTCGACCAATCACCACCGCCGCCCGCCCTGCATCAGGCTGGTCCACTACGACAACGCGGGGTGCCATTGCACCTGACTCGCGCTCAGCGCGCTCACGGAACGACGCTAAGTCACCCGACTTGCGCTCAACGCGCTCACGCAACAGCGGTAAGGCAGTTGTGGGCCTTGCCCAATTCCCAAAAACCCGCTCAGCAAGCGAGAAGGCCTGCTCAGCAGTCAGGTCTCCCCCAATAATCAGCACAGCGTTATCAGGTCGGTAGTAAGTCTTGTGAAACTGCTGAAGCTCAGCACGGGTGATAGCCGGAACCGATTCGGGAGTGCCGTCCGCCGGGTGGCCGTAGGGCGCATCGCCGTAGATGGCGCGATTGGCAACCAGACGGGCAAGAGAAGCCGGGTCGCTATAAGTCAGTTGCAGACTGCTCAGCACCTTGGTCTTGGCACGGTCAATCTCCGCCGGTGCAAACGCTGGGTTGCGGATTGCATCAGCAAAAACTGCAAAGGCACGCTCAAATTTGGGTGTGGTAGCGCTCACCTGCACACGGCTTGCATCCCAACCCGCACTCGCGCCCAGATTAGCCCCCAAAGAATCAGTTGCAAGCGCAATATCAAAAGCACTCCGGGTCGCCGTTCCCTGGGTCAGTAAGTCAGCCGTCAGAGCGGCAAGCCCCGCCCGGTTGGCCGGGTCGGCCTCACTGCCGGTTTTAATCACCAGTTGGGCACTGATCAGCGGTACGTTGGTGCGGCGCACGGCAATTACCCGCAGGCCATTCGCAAAAGTACGCTCGACCGGGGTCGGATAAGTGACGGCTCGCGGAGCAGCCGGGGGTGGCGGCGATTCCTGGCCCCCAACGGTCGGAGCAACCGGGTCAGCAGGCATAGTCGGCGGGGTCTGGGCGAAAGCGGCCGGGGTGAGCAGGGCCGTGAGTACGAGAGCAGGCCAGCAGGGTTTCATTTATTCTCCTTTTTGCCGGCGGGTTGCATCGCCTTGGGCAAGTAGTCGATCACGGTGCGGTTGGTAGCCACCAGGTAGGTACGGGCGACGCGCTGCACATCCTGGGCAGTCACAGCCTGGATCTCAGCAAGTTCTGAGTTGACGCGGTTGGGGTCACCTTTGACGATGGCGGCGCGCACCAGTTGGATCGCCACGTCGTTATTCTCCTCACGATTGCGCACCAGGGCACTCGCAAGCTGGGTCTTCGCCTTCTCAAGCTCTGCTGCCCCAACCGGTTGCCCCTGCAATTTCTGCACTTCGCGGTCCAGGGAGCGCTCGGCCGCCGCCGGTTTTTTGCCCGCATTCAAAATCGCATAGAGCGTGAATAGCCCCGGCTGTTCGCGCAAATCTGCACTCGAAGCAACGTCTGAAGCAATTTGCTCGTCATAGACAAGCGACCGGTAAAGGCGGGCACTCTCACCATCGGCAAGCAGCGTCTGGATCACGCGCAACACCGGTGCGTCGGCCGCCGCCGCCGAGACGGCCCGGTAGACAAAAGCAACCGCCGGTAGCGGCACGTTCGCACCGTAGTAGGTATAGCGCTTTTGGGCTTTCTGGGCCGGTTCGGTCGTGGTGACGCGCGGGATGGTCCCAGTGTTTTTGGGAATCCGGCCAAAGTACCGGTCTATCCAGGCGTTGGTTTGAACCGGGTCAAAGTCGCCGACGACGACGAGCGTCGCATTTTCAGGCTGGTAGTAAGTCTGGTGGAAGCGCCGGACGTCTTCAAGGGTGGCAGCGTTCAACTCGGCCGGGTTGCCGATCACACCGCGCCGGTAGGGGTGAACGGTGAAAGTCTGGTTGTCGATCAGTTCGCCGAGCATCCCGTAAGGAGCAGCCAGGACGCTCTGGTCGTATTCGCCGATCACGACCGAGCGCTCAGTTTTGAAGATGGAATCCTCGACGTTGAGTGAGCCAAGCCGGTCAGCCTCTGCCCACAAAAGCGTCTCCAGGTAGTTTGAAGGCACCACTTCGTAGTAGTTTGTCAGGTCCTCGGCGGTGAAAGCGTTGTTGAAGCCGCCGACATCCTCAGTCAGGCGGTCAATCGTCTCGGGCTTGGTGTTGGCAGTGCCCTTGAACATCAGGTGCTCGAAAAGATGCGCGAAGCCCGAGCGACCGGGCGGGTCATCCTTACCGCCCACCTTGTAGCCGACGTTAATCGCCACAGTCGGCGAACTGTGATCCTCGACGAGCAGGACGCGCAGGCCGTTTGCCAGGGTGCGGTCGGTGAATTTCAGCGGCGAGAGCGGGATGGTCTGGGCGCGAGCCGTCGATGTGACAAACAAACTCAACGCCAGAGCCAGGCAAGTCAGCGTGCGGCCCATGACAATTTCCTTGGTAACGGAACCATTATTCCACGACGTTCTGAGGGCAGAAGAAGTTCTGTTCGCCCAGGCGCTAGCCTGAAGGGGCTACTGGAGTCGAGATGACCACGCATTCGGCCCGCTCTTATGCCCTGCTCTCAATTGGGGCGGCGATTGTCACAATTGCCATTAAATTCGGGGCGTATACTCTGACCGGGTCGGTCAGCTTGTTTTCTGACGCTGCAGAATCGGTCGTCAATTTGCTGGCTGCAGCGGTTGCCTTCTGGGCGCTCGGTTTCGCCGCCCGCCCGCCCGACGCCGAACACGCCTTCGGGCACTCCAAGGCCGAATATTTCTCCAGCGGTCTTGAGAGTGCGCTCATCCTGGTGGCAGCGGCAAGCATCGCCGTCGCTGCCTGGGGACGCCTGGGCGACCCGCAGCCGATTGCCCAACTGGAAGTGGGACTGGCACTCTCGCTCGTCGCGACGGCAGTCAACGGTGCAGTCGCCTGGATCTTGCTCGGGGCCGGTCGCCGGTTGCGCTCGATTACCCTCAGAGCCGACGCCCAGCACCTGCTCACCGACGTGTGGACCTCGGTCGGCATCATCGTCGGCCTGGTACTGGTCAAGCTGACGGGCTGGTTAATCCTCGACCCGCTCATCGCCCTGCTGGTGGCGATCAATATCGTCTGGACGGGCATCGGCCTGATGCGCGAGACGCTTTCCGGGCTGCTGGACGCATCCCTACCGGCGGCGGAGCAGGAAATTATTACCGGCGTGCTTGCCACCTACCAGGCACAGGGCATTGCTTTTCATGCCCTGAGAACCCGCGTTGCCGGTTCGCGCCGGTTCGTGTCCTTTCACATGCTCGTACCCGGTAGCTGGACCGTCCAGCAGGCCCACGACCTGAGCGACAAAGTTGAACTGACCCTGGTCAAAGCCCTGCCGGGAACCAATGTGACAACTCACCTCGAACCATTAGAGGACCCGGCCTCCTGGAACGACGAGCACCTCGACCGGGTAATCGACGTCGAGTCCTGAAGCGACGGCGGACCGGCGACAAAAATTGCTATCGCTTGATTTTGGAGAAGTTTTCAAACCAGCCGCGCCGCCAGAAGTAGTAGATAAGCCCCAGGGCAATCGCCAGCATCACCGCAAGACAAAGTGGATAGCCCCAGTACCACTCCAGTTCGGGCATATTCCAGGGAGACTTTTCAGTGTTGAAGTTCATGCCATAGATACCAGCTACAAACGTGAGCGGGATGAAGATGCTTGAGATAATGGTGAGCGTCTTCATCACTTCGTTCATCCGGTTGCTGACCGAGGAGAGGTAGACATCCATCAGGCTCGAAGTGATCTCGCGGTAGGTCTCCACCATGTCGAGGATCTGAATGGCGTGGTCGTAGCAGTCGCGCAGGTACATGCGCACATCGGCAGAGATGAGTTCGCTACCATCGCGGATGAGAGCGTTAATGACCTCGCGTTGCGGCCAGATGGCTCTTCTCAGCATCAGCAGCTCGCGCTTGAGGTCGTGGATTCTTTCTAGCGTGCGATGGGACGGTCTGTCGACGACTTCGTCCTCAAGTTCCTCGATACGTTCGCCATAGGCTTCCAGCACCGGAAAAAACCCGTCGATGATGGCATCGATCAGGGTATAGGCCAGGTAATCTGGCCCCAACTTGCGAATCGAGCCTTTGTTGGTGCGGATGCGGTCGCGCACGTAGCCGAAGACGTCGTAGTGCGTTTCCTCCTGCACAGTCAACAGATAGTGCTTACCGAGGATGAAACTGACCTGCTCGTTGAGAAAGCCCTCCGGTTCTGCACGCGGACAGACCATCCGGGCAATGATCAGCAACTGGTCCTGGTACTCTTCGACCTTGGGCCGCTGGGGAACGTTGACGATGTCTTCGAGCACCAGCGGGTGCAACTGGAAGACCTGGCCGAGCCTGACCAGCAGATCTTCACTTCCAAGGCCCTGTACATCCACCCAACTCACCGACGTCTTATCGAGGTAGGGGAGACATTCTTCAGGGGTGGCGACTTCGACCGCCGCGACGTTCTGCGCATCGTAGTCGAAGAGAATAATCTTGGAGGGAGCCGCGTCCGGGTCGATTTTGAGCGTGCCCGGCATGCTGCCCGGCGTGTCGTAGAAAAAATCGACATAGGACTGCTCGTCGTCCCTGGCTGCATCGGCTGCGTGGGTAGGGAGACTCTCGTTGAAAGAAGGACTGTCAGAACTTGGCTTTTCTCTCATACCGTGCAACAGATAGACGCCCTGTCATTCTGCGCCATTCTTAAGTGAACGCGGATGCACTCTCCATGTCTACTGCTGGAGGAGCGAGGACGCTCGCCACGGCAAGCCTCGTCCTCGAAGTCGGGGTGCAGGGAGCGGCTCTTCTTCTACTTGAAACTCAACTCTGCAGCAGAACGCCGGGCACCCATGACCATCGGTATTCCACACGCAGGTCTGATGCCGCTGAAGGCGCGGTTTGCGAATTTCACCGGTTGGTCTGAGGCAAGCTCTAATTCCCACCCCTTGACGATAGTCGCCACGATTAATCTCATTTGCAGTTGCGCAAGGGTAAACCCGATGCACATACGGCTCCCACCACCAAACGGATGGTACTCAAAGTTGCTGAACTTGCGCTCCAAAAAGCGTTCGGGTCTAAATTTCTCCGGGTCAGGATAGAGTTCCGGACGGCGGTGGGTCAGGTACATCGAAGCAGTTAAGGCAACGCCCGGCTCAAACGTCGTGTCCATAATCTGAACTGGAGATTTGACGACGCGCAACAAGCTAATCAAAGAGGGCGGGTAGAGACGAATGGCCTCCTGACAGACCGCATGCAGATAAGGCGCTTTGTCTACTGAAGCAGCTTCGACGGGAGACTCTAAGGTCGATAATTCCTCAAGCAGTCTGGCTTTAACCTCCGGCAAAGAATGAATGAAGTGCAGCGCCCAGGAAATTGACGCAACAGTTGTAGAATGCCCACCATTGAGCAGTGCCACCAATTCATCTCGCAACTCTACATCCGGCATCCCCTGCCCCTCTTCATCGCGGGCATCCAGCATCAAGTTGAGAATATCCGCACGAGACGGGTCAGGATTGGCTCGGCGGTCTGCAATCTCGGCGTAGAGCAACGCGTCCATGTTGCGGCGAAATTTCAAGAACTTACCCCAGGGACTCCAGGAGCCCAGATCTTTTTGCAAAAAGCGGAAGTACAGGATCCACAAACCGAGCGGAAATGCCTTTCCACCTTCTAAAGAGCCAAGGACATCCAGTAACTGCTCGTATCGTTCGCCCTCACAGATGCCAAATACGCATTTCACAATTGTTTTGATGCTGACTTTTTGAAGAATTGAACTGACTGGCCTGGTTTCGCCAGTTGACCACTTCTGCATTTCTTCGCAGGTCAAATCACAGATGAGCTGGCTATGGACCTGGATTTTTCTATGATGAAAGGCCGGCATCAATAAGCGGCGTGCGCGCTTATGCGCTTCTCCGGCTATTTGCGAAATCGCGGTCGCGCCGGCGATGGGCAGCGCAATATTGTAGAGAGTCTTACTCATGCCGAATTTGTCGGGACTTGTGGTGTAGAGCTGTTCAACCGCCCTCGGGTGGCTGATAACCACGATTGGCTCCGGGCCAAAGTTCACCGTAAACATGTCATCGGACATTGCGGAGCGCCGCTCAAGACTTGCTTTAAAGTCTGAGACCCATTCGATACGCTGCAAAATTTTCGGACGGTTCTGGAGGTTGGGGGTTTTCATCATAATCTCTGGATAATGTCATTCCTGTCGGTCCGGGACTGGCTCAAACGTCGCTGCTGACTTCGGCCGCTTTTTGATGGGTGGAGCTTCTGGAATGGCGATATTGTTCGGCAAGTTCTGCCAGTTCCCCGGCCATGCACTTAAAAATAGCTTCAATGGTCGCACGCGGAATCAAGGTCTGGCAAAAACCAGTACACAGAGTGACCGTTTTGCGAAACTCCGTCACGCTCGTACCAAAGACTGGAGAGTACATCACCGAGGCGACACCGTACATGTCCACCAGACTGACATCTCCAAATTCAAAGTCCTCCGGATGCAGTTCACCTGCATTGGTCAGCACAGGAACGGTCGCGTGATTCTTTTTGGCCTTGGCGAAGTCATCGCGGGCAATGCGCCGGCTCAGAGCATAGGGCAACCCCCCGTAGAGCCCCAGCACCAGGGGCACGACCAGCAGACCCAGATAATCGGCCTTGCGCTCTTTCATTTGCTCTTTGATGAGCGCGAGTGTGTCTGTGAAAGGTTTTTCGTGAGCATCCTCCTGGTCGATGTACATGGTCGTCACGCCTGAGAGGTTGCACAGCGGCATCCGGCTTCTCTGCGCTTCGGGCAAGTAGCGGCGCTGGTCCACAGTGCTCATCAGGGGCAGGGCTCCAGACCCGAGGAGCGGGACGTTGGCCCGAAGGGCACGAAAGTAAGCCGCTAGAAGCACAAGATTCAGCGTCGATCCCTGGCGGCGTCCGTACCCCTTGAGTGCCTGCACCTGCTCTGGCGGGATTTCCTGGCGCAGGTAAATTCGTTGCTCGGCAGGGCCGGCCGGGTTGGGGAAGCCCCAGCGATTTGTCACACTGCCTCTGCGCTTCATGGCGGCGACGGTAGACCGCGCAATTTGTAGTTTTTCTTTGTTAGTGAAGTGTTGGGTGATCTGATCAAAACCACGGCTTCCAGTGTTTCTAGCAGGCTTATAGTTGGGATCCGTGGCCAGCTTTGCGTAGGTTTTCACTAAAGACTGCGAGTACCCAATCAACCCACCTGCATCGCTGACGAGATGGCAGATCTTGAACACCACTATTTCTCGTGGGTTGCCCGACTGGCGAAAGACTCTCACCTGAATTAACGGGTCCGCTGCCGGATCCAGGGGCTCGGGCAGGAAACGATTCAGCTCTGCTTCTGGATCTGTAGTGGCGACTGCACAACAATAACGTTCGAGGAATTCTTCGCGATTGAGGGCTGGTTGCGGTTCCCAGTAGGGACGGACCGGATGTTCTACAAACCGGCACCCCAGAACCGGCTCGGCCTCCAAAGAGAGTAATACTGCTTTTTTTAACCTCTTGACGTCAATTGCCCCTTCGATAGTAATAACCAGTTGTATGTGCATTGAGCTTGCATACTGGCGACCACAGGAGATCGCCAGATCTAAGGCAGTCGCTTGCAGCCGTTGGCTCATCCGTAAACTCCATAAAATTGCATTGAGACAAAGTTTATCTAAAGACTACTGAGAGTAACACTCGAAATCGGACCCGTGTCATTATATGCCTAAAGCTCATGATGGCAAGTTCAGCTTTTGGGCGTGACAATCATCATTATTTTTCGCCAACTCAGTTCTGCAACGCGCCCTTTCCAGATATTTGGCCCTTACCTTCCGTATCGACAGTGCGCTCTATTCTCCCAGCTGCTATAATTTCGCCGATCTGGGAGAAGAAAGTGTGTCTTATCTCGAACAGGGACTGCGGGCGTTTCAGGCCGAGCACTACGTAGAGGCCCTGCATATGTTTCAGGCCGCTTTACCAAAAGTGGCGGTCGCCTCTGAGCGCGAGCGGGTGCGCATGTGGATAGCCCGTGCAAGCCTCGCGGTCGGCGACTATCCGGTATTGCTAGATGCCTGCTCGGGTCTGCTCAGTTCACCTGACGCCCACGTGCGCGCCTTTGCCCGCCAGGGTCTCAGGCAGTACGGCATCAGTCATCCCGAGCAATGTTATGCCCTCTCAGCGCAGCTCGGACCGGTATTGAGCGTTGCACTCCAGGTCTACCTGGCCCAGTTCTGGCCCTTGCTCGTGCGCAGTTTTCGGGCCGGGGGCTGGACTGTCGCCTTGAGCCTGCTGGGCATCGGCTGGGGAACGGTCACCCTCGGGCTGGGGCAACGCTTTCTCAACCCGGTCGCTCTGCAGTTTGGTCAGAGCCTGTGGTGGACCTTGCTCATCGTCGTGCCCTGCGGCGTCATCGCCCTGCTCGCCCTCGACCGGATTCTGAACGCTGTCAGTGAGCAGCGGGAACTGGTGCTCGCTTTATTGGGTGAACCTGCCCGTCCAGGCCCGATCAAGCATTGGGCACTCGGTTCGGGAGTGGTGCTCATCAGCCTGAGCTTGATGGGCATGATTGCCCTGGTCACCCAGTGGCACTGGTGGGTTGCGGTCGTGCTGGCGCTCTGTGCCCAGCCCTGGCTGCTGTCACTGTGGCTGGTGGCTTCTCTGGTACTAGCCCCGGCCAAGGTGGCGCACTAGCGCCATATCCACGTACTCCTGACCACCAGGATCGCCACTCAGCACCTGAAAAGGCGTGCCGGGGTCTCCCAGGCTGTCCACAACCAGGGCAGCGCCCGGAAAATTCTGTTGGCGAGTGTAGTCGTTCACCGTCACAATGGTCTTCAAGCCCGCCCCCAGGGAGGACTTCAGGCCCTGGGCCGAATCCTCAAAGGCGAGGCAGGCATCGGCCGGCAGCTGCAGCTTTTCGAGCACATAGAGGTAGATGTCGGGAGCCGGTTTTTTGGCCGGAACGACATCCCCGGCACCAATACATTCAAATAGGGCCAGTTCCGCTTCGCCGAGTAGAGCAGTGACGTTTTCGGGTGTAGTGGTCGTCGCAATCGCCAGCCGCAAACCGGCCTGGGTCGCTTCTGTGAGCAGGCGCTTCACCCCAGTCCTGAGGGGAATGCCGCCTGCAGCCAGCATCTCGACGTAGTAGCGGGTTTTCGCTTTGTGGAGACCGGCAATAAAGTCGCCCAGGTTGGCCGGTACCTCGAAATCGGGTCGGTCGCGCTCGATGTAGTAGCGGATGCGCTCTTTACCGCCGGTGACGGTGAGCAGTTCGCCGTAGAGTTCGACTGTCCAGTCCCAATCGAGTCCGGCCTCGCGGAAGGCATGGTTAAAAGCGACGCGGTGTCCGTCGCGCTCGGTGTCGGCCAGGGTGCCATCGACGTCGAAAATCAGGGCGCGCAACTCGCTCAAAGCACTTCTCCCAGAAATGGCTGCCCCAGTTTCCCCCGAATCGAGTCTCTTTGCCTACCGGGTCTGTGCTCCGGGCTGCTGCCTGAGAACGGTTAGAATGGAGCTTGAGCATTTCGCCTCGTGGAGGTCAACGGTGACAAACGTCGAAATTTACACCTGGCAGTCCTGCCCCTTCTGTATTCGAGCCAAGGCTCTTCTCTCTAAAAAAGGCGTCACTTTTACCGAGTACAGCATCGACGGTGACGAGCTGGCCCGTGACAAGATGGCTCAACGCTCGGACGGTCGCCGCAGCGTACCGCAGATCTTTGTCGATAACCAGCACATCGGTGGCTGCGACGACCTCTATGCCCTTGAACGGGCCGGCAAGCTCGACCCGCTGCTCCAGAGCGCATGAAGATCCTCTTCATCGTTGATCCGCTCGTTGGGCTGATTCCCGGACACGACACTTCTTTCGCGCTGATGCAGGCAGCCCAGCGCCTCGGTCACACGGTCGGGGTCTGCGAGATTGGCGATTTGCAGATCCACGATCACCGGGCGTTGGCCCGCATCCAGACGATTTTGTTGGGCGACGACCGACCGTTCTACTCGGTCGTCGCCACCGACTTCGTTCCCCTGAGCGAAGCGGACGTGATCTGGATGCGCAAAGACCCGCCCGTCAACCCGGCCTACGTCTACGCAACCCAGATCCTCGACCTGGTCAACGTCGGGCGCTCCGACGGCAGTGAGACCCTGGTCATCAACCGGCCCCAGGGCCTGCGCGACTGCAACGAAAAGCTCTACGCTCTGCACTTTCCGACCCTCACTCCCGAGACCATCGTCGCAAGCGACCGCCAGACCATCCTCGATTTTCTCGACCGGCACACCCAGGCGGTGATCAAGCCCCTCGACGGCAAGGGCGGCGAAGGCATCTTTCAACTTGCCCGCTCCGACCGCAACCTGAACGCGATTATCGAGACCAGCACCGGCTACGGCTCGCGGCCGGTCATGGTCCAGCGCTACTTGAGCGAGTCGCGCCTGGGCGACAAGCGCATCTTGCTCCTCGCCGGCGAACCGATCGGCGCGGTGCTGCGTATTCCTCGTGAAGACGACCTGCGCGGCAACATGGCAGCCGGTGGCCGGGTAGCAAAAACGGGGCTTACCGACCGTGACCGCCAGATCTGCGATACGCTCGCACCGCGGCTACTAGCGGATGGCCAGTACTTCGTCGGTATCGACGTCATCGGCGATTACCTCACCGAGATCAACGTCACCAGCCCGACCGGAATCTGCGAGATCGATGTGCTGGATGGTGTAGTGTTGGAAGATAAGGTCATTGCCTGGCTCGCACAGTACATTCGCCCCGCCTACGCAAGGAATGTCTAATTGACTGGCACCTTCACAGTTTTTTCTCAATGTCGGCCCTAGGGAGGACAGCATGCTGCACCGGAAGATTTACCAACTCTCCCGCGAGGGCACCGAAGTCTGGATGTACTTGCGGGATCAAGGACGTTGGCTGGAGCGCGCGCGCGTCCTGGATGTCGAAGGAGACATCGTCACCGTCCGCTACGAAACCGAAGACGAAGATGAGATTTGCGCCTGGGAAGAAATGATTCGCCTCGAAAGCATCGGCTCTGTAACCCGCAGGCTTTCCTCTGTGCCGCGCGGCCGCACCAGTGCCAATGACCTGTTGATCTCAGATGACTGCCCGGAAGCCGAGCGCATCCAGGACCGGCACGTCTCCGAGTAGATTCAGTCTGAAATCTTAAAGCCCCGTGCCCCAGCCGGGGCTTTTTTGTGCCCGCACTTGGCCATTTATGAAAGAACTATGAAAATTTTGAGTCAGATCATGTTAATGTTCTCAGTAACAACAATATTTCGTAATCAGCGTCTGGCGGTGTCACCGGGCGGACGCTTCTGAATAGTAAGGGGGAGCCGATGTCCGCGAGGTCTTGGTCTGGGCCTGTTTTGAGCTGCGTTGCGCTGTTGCTTGCCGGTGCAGCGCAGGCCGAATTATTGCCTGAAGCCTCAACGCGGGCAGCGGACCTGGCTCCTGCTGACTGGG
>JANNPH010000010.1:0-6622 GCA_031399965.1 Gloeobacteraceae cyanobacterium SOY_34_metabat_159
TGATTGAGTCGCTCAATATAAGCGTCACGAGCCTGCTTCAAGATGGACCAATTAAATTCATGTTTGTCCACGTTAAAGCCATACTCGGCGGACATCTCGATGATCAGCGGACGCAGGTCTTCACCCATCAGGGCACGCCGACGCTCGGCGTAGATTGCCTTGCGCTGGTTGTTCATCACTTCGTCGTACTCGAAGACCTGTTTGCGCTGGTCGTAGTAGAAGGTCTCGACCTTGCGCTGGGCATTCTCGAGGCTCTTGGTGAGGAGCCCTGATTCGATGGGCATGTCCTCTTCAACTTTGAACGCTTCCATCAACCCGGCCACCCGTTCGCCACCGAAGATGCGCAGCAAGTTGTCCCCGAGCGACAGGAAAAACCGCGTCGAACCGGGGTCGCCCTGACGACCGGCACGACCGCGCAACTGGTTATCGACCCGGCGCGACTCGTGGCGCTCGGTACCGATTACGTGCAGGCCCCCGAGGGTGACGACCTCGGCGTGTTCGCGGTCGGTCACCGCCTGGTATTCCTTATAGATAAGCCGGTAGACCTCGCGCAGGCGCTGCACGACCGGGTCGCTGGTCGGTCCTTTTTCTGAGGCGACTGCAATCAGGTCCTCGACTTGCAGAGCAGGTTGCGAATCCGCACCGAGTTGCTCGACGGCAAATTTGACGACAGCCGCGAGGGCCTGCCGGGTAGGCTCGCTCAACTCACAGGGAAACAGACTGGCCGAGGGTAATGCTTTTTTCTTGGTGGCAACGCCGAAGCCTGTGCCACGATTGTCGCCGCCCCCCAATATCTGCATCATTGGTGAGATGCTGTCTTCTTCGTCGCTGACCAGGGCCGGAAAAAGCGCTTCTTTCAGTTTGAGGCGGGCCATATATTCGGGGTTGCCGCCGAGCAGAATATCTGTGCCGCGACCGGCCATGTTGGTGGCAATCGTGACAGCACCTCGCCGTCCGGCCTGGGCGACGATTTCAGACTCGCGCTCGACGTTTTCGGGTTTGGCGTTGAGCAGGTTGTGGTTGATGCCCTGCTGCTGGAGTAGTGCCGCCAGTACCTCCGACTTTTCGACCGAGGTCGTACCGACCAGCACCGGCCGACCAGACTGGTTCATCTGCGCAATCTCCGCCGCGACCGACTGCCATTTGCCTTTTTCGCTCTTGTAGACCTGGTCGCTCAGGTCGCCGCGCACGACTTTGCGGTTGGTGGGGATGGCCGTCACCTCAAGCCCGTAGATCTTGCCGAATTCGGCTTCCTCGGTGACTGCCGTGCCGGTCATGCCTGCCAGTTTCGGGTAGAGCAGGAAGAAATTTTGATAGGTAATCGACGCCATTGTCTGAGTTTCATTTTGAATGGAAACCGCTTCTTTGGCTTCGACTGCCTGGTGCAGACCTTCCGACCAGCGCCGACCCGGCATGACGCGACCGGTAAATTCATCGACGATGACTACTTCGTCGTCGCGCACGATGTACTGGACATCTTTGATAAATAGTTCTTTGGCCTTGACGGCGTTGAAGACGTAGTGCGCCCAGGGGTCTTTCGGGTTGAACAGGTCGTCGGTTGCAAGCAGTTGCTCGGCGGCTACGAAACCCTCATCAGTCAGCATGGCGTTGCGCTGCTTTTCATCGACTTCGTAGTGCTTGGAGCGCTCAAGGGCCATTGCTACTTCGTTCGCGCGCAGGTACTTTTCGGCCGGTTTGGAGACCATGCCCGAGATGATGAGCGGTGTGCGCGCTTCGTCTACCAGAATTGAATCGACCTCGTCGATGATGCAGAAGTTGAAGGGCCGCTGCACCAGGTCGTCTTTGTTGCTGGCCATGTTGTCGCGCAGGTAGTCAAAGCCGAGTTCTGAGTTGGTGGCGTAGGTGATGTCGGCGCTGTAGCTTTCAAAGCGCTCGCTCGGGGTCATGTTTTGCTGAATCAGGCCAACCGTGAGACCCAGAAAGCGGTGGACCTGGCCCATCCACTCTGAGTCGCGGCGAGCCAGGTAGTCGTTGACGGTGACGACGTGGACGCCACGGCCGGTGAGGGCATTCAGGTAGGCAGGCAGAGTGGAGACGAGGGTCTTGCCTTCGCCGGTCTTCATCTCGGCAATCTGCCCTTCGTGCAGCACCATGCCGCCGATCAGCTGTACGTCGTAGTGGCGCAGGTTGAGGACGCGCTTGCTCGCTTCGCGGACCACAGCGAAAGCTTCGACAATCACGTCGGCGAGTGCTGCGTCGATTTTCTGGCGTTGGGCACGGATGTCGAGTTCGTCAAGACGCGTGTCGGTAAGCCGCAGGGCAATGCGTTGTTGAAATTCGGCGGTTTTCGCACGCAGACCATCGTCAGAGAGCGCCGCTATCTCGTCTTCAAGAGAGTTGATAAGCGAAACGTTCGGCTGATACTTTTTGGTCTTGCGCTCTTGGGCGTCGCCGAAAATATTCTTAAACCACTGCATACTCTACCTACCGGGCATACTTACGCTGATCTTACCCCAACGATAGGGCTACTCCCCCAGTCATAGTCCTGGGCAAAAGAGGCATACAACCGCGCCTGGTCAGAGCATGATTAATCCCTGGCGGGCACCGAGCATAACCGCCTCGGTGCGGCTCGTGGCGTTGAGTTTGCCGAATATCGAGCCGACGTGGAATTTGACCGTGTGCTCGGAAATGCCGAGGCGGCGGGCGACGGTTTTGTTACCGAGTCCCTCGGCGAGCATCCCAAGCACTTCCACTTCTCGGGGCGTGAGCGGCTGGTTGGTCGCACTTGCACGCGGTGCAGTCGGCAGGGCAGCAAGCAGGGGCTCCAGTAGATCCGGGTGCAGGGTGACCAGGTTGGCGGCGGCGGCCTCAACCGCCGCCACGATTTCACCGGCCGTGGCACTGCGCGGCAATAGAGCGCGCACCCCCAGGCGCAGAGTCTCAGCTACCCAGCTGCCGGTCGTCTCTTCAGTCAGGACTACGACAGCCGGTGTGTTCAGGGTGCTTGTGAGGGGCAACAGGTTCAAGACCGGTTCCTCTGCATCGCCTTCAAGATCGATGAGCACGACGTCGGGCTGTAGCTCTTCCACCGGCCCGGCCAGTTCGCCATTGGCCGGTGCACTGCCAATCACCATCAAGTCGGCCTCCAGGATGAGTGCTTCCAGTCCGGCCCGCACGACGGCTGAGGCAGCGGCAACCAGCACCCGAATCACGCGTCCTCCGGGAGTTGTTGGGTGCTGTTCATGTGCCTCTGTGGGGTCGTTCGCCGATGGTGAGTGCTACTTCTGTCAGTTGCCCGCCGCGCACGAGCCGCACAGGTACGGTCTTGCCGACCCGCTCGGGACTCAATAGAGCCAGGATATCTTCGGTGTCACCGGTCGCGACGCTGTCGAGTGCCACGAAGATGTCGCCTATCATCACACCGGCCTGTTCGGCCGGACCGCCGCTTTCGAGGTTGACGACAATCACGCCGCCGTTACTGGTCAGGTTGAGGTTGGTTTTGAGCTGTTCGGGCAGGTGCACGGGTTGCATACCGATACCCAGGTAGCCGCGGGCGACGCGGCCGGTGGCAAGCAGCTGATCGATCACCCGGTCGATAGTGCTCGCCGGAATCGTGAGGCCCGTACTGCGCGACAGGCCCACCGTGTTCATGCCGACGACCT
The DNA here is from genome assembly GCA_031399965.1 of Gloeobacteraceae cyanobacterium SOY_34_metabat_159. Classification (GTDB taxonomy): domain Bacteria; phylum Cyanobacteriota; class Cyanobacteriia; order Gloeobacterales; family Gloeobacteraceae; genus JANNPH01. The sequence continues at coordinate 3,624 of JANNPH010000010.1, forward strand.
GGCCCAGCAAGTTGACGAGCGGCCCGCCGGAAAACCCCGGATACAAGTTGACATCGAGGCGGATGAGCCGGTCAATCTGGCCGCCTCGCCAGGTCCGCCAGGCACCGCTTAGAGAACACACGGTTCCAAGGCTCGCACTGACGCCGCTCTCACCGCCGCGCGCCAGGGCCATGACCAGATGGCCGACTTTAAGCTCGGCGGCATCGCCTTTCTCGGCAACGGCAAGGTCCGCTTCCGGGAGGCGCAAGACGGCGAGGTCCGTTCCCGGATCGCGTCCGGCGAGGGTCGCCTGGAGGGTGCGGCCGTCGGTGCCGACGACGGTGATTTCCTCGGCGCGCTTGAGGGTGTGGTCGGCGACGACGACGATGCCCGGTCGCCAGTGGATGCCGCTTGAGGCGATGCGGGTGCGGGCGTTGACGGCAACGACCGCGCCGCCGACTCGCTCGACGGTCTCAGCCAGTTGATTTGAGAAGGAAAGCAGACTGCTTGACCCCGTTTGCTCCGGTAAGGACATGGTGTGACTCCGCTTGGCAAGTGGATGCTGATTGCTCCAAGCATGTCGTAGTCTGAGAACGGATTCCATCGGCGAAACAGCTAGAGCCCACCTGGAAAATCGACTAGGACACAAGCGGGAGTGCGAGCGTGAACAGCCAAGAAATCAGCATCCAGGCAAAAGACGGCAGCTTCAACGCCTACGTGGTCGGACCCGACGAAGGCCCTGCACCCGGCCTCGTCGTCATCCAGGAGATCTTCGGCATCAACAGCGTCATGCGCTCGATTGCCGACAGCTTTGCTGCGATGGGCTACATTACCGTCGTCCCGGATTTATTCTGGCGGCAGGCACCGGGCATACAGCTCACCGATACCGGTGCAGACCTCGAACGCGCCTACGAACTCTACGGCAGCTTCAACGAGGACACCGGTGTCGAAGACCTGATTGCGACACTCGGTGCGCTCAAAAACCTTGACGGCTGCAACGGCAAAGTAGCAACCGTCGGCTACTGCCTGGGCGGCAAACTGGCCTACTTGATGGCGACCCGCTCGGACGCCGACTGCAACGTCAGTTATTACGGTGTCGGCGTCGAGAAGAATCTCGACGAAATCGATAAAGTCCGCCACCCGCTCCTGATGCATCTGGCTGAAGAGGACGAACTGGTGACGCCAGAGGCCCGAGCACAGATCGTGGCGGCTGCCGCTGAGAGCGTACTGGTAAACTCCTACACCTACCCGGAAGTCGGCCATGCCTTTGCCCGTGCCGGTGGCAGCACCTACCGTCCCGAGGCGGCCGAGCTTGCCAACGACCGCACGCGCGTATTTCTCAGCCTGCAGCTGGGCAACCTGCGCGGTTGAGTGCAGTGCGAATGGACGGATGCTCAAGGTCCAGAGCAATTGAGCAAAGGCAAAACGGGTCAGCGGCTGAAGTCGATCACTGTTTCCAGGCCATTCAACTGCAACTGGACAGTCGAGGGCGTACTCTTTGCAATCACTTCGCCACGGCGGAGGACAAACAGGCGATTGGCTCTAAGGCGAATCGCCTCGATTGGGTCGGCAGCTTGCAGGATAACCAGGTCTGCGTGGCAACCGGGTGCAAGCCCATAGCCCTCAAGTCCCAGGATCTTTGCCCCATTGGTGGTAATCGCTTCAAAGAGAGAACGCATCTGAGCGACCCCAGTCATCTGGGCTACATGAATTGCCATGTGGGCCACTTCGAGCATGTCGTGGCTGCCGAGCGGATACCAGGGGTCGAGCACGCAGTCGTGACCGAGGGCGACTGTCAATCCTCTTTCCATTTGCTCTTTGATGCGGGTGAGGCCACGGCGTTTTGGGTAGGTATCGTGGCGGCCCTGCAAGGTGATATTGATGAGCGGGTTTGCGACCACACCGAGCTGGGCTTGCGCCATCAAGTCGAGCAGTTTGCTCGCGTAGTAGTTGTCCATCGAGTGCATCGAAGTGAGGTGTGACCCGGTCACTCGCCCGTGCAGCCCGAGGCGGTCGGTTTCAGCAGCCAGGTTCTCGACGAAGCGCGAATGCGGGTCGTCGCTCTCATCGCAGTGCATATCCACTCTGAGCCCGCGTTCTGCCGCTAGCTCACACAGAAGACGCACGGAGAGTTCACCGTCAGTCTGGGTGCGCTCGAAGTGTGGGATGCCGCCGACCACATCGACTCCCAGGTCGAGCGCCCGCGAGAGCAATTTTGGTGAATCGGCGTAGCGCAGATAGCCCTGCTGCGGGAAGGCAACCAGTTGCAAGTCGAGATAAGGCTTCAACTCATCTTTAAGGGCGGTAAAAGCCTGGACGGCGAGTAGCTTCGGGTCGCAGATGTCTACGTGGCTGCGGATTGCCAGGTTGCCGCGTGCAATCGCCCACTCGCACAGGCGACGGGCACGGGCGGTGATGATTTCGAGCGTCAGTTGCGGACTCAGTTCGCCCCAGAGCGCAATGCCTTCAAGTAGCGTACCGCTCTCGTTGACGCGGGGCACCCCGTAGGTGAGTGCCGAATCGAGGTGAAAGTGGCTATCGACAAAAGGCGGCGTCACGAGCCGATTGGTCGCGTCGATTTCGCGGCTCGCCTGCGCGTCGATAAAGGGTGCGACCTCGACAATCAGGCCAGCCTCAATTGCGATATCGACCGGTCCTCGGCCATCGGGGAGGTTTGCCCGGCGGACGACTAAATCGAGCATGGTTAGCTTTATTCCTGTCTCGCACGCAGCAGTTGCCGGCATTCACCGGCAATCGCCCAGTCTTCCTGAGTATGGACTACCAGCACTCGCACGGTCGAATCGGGTGTTGAGATATCTTGATCGCCTTTCGGGCGGGTGTTTTTTTCAAGATCCAGCTTTAATCCCAGGAAGCCAAAAGCCTCGCAGGCGGCGGCCCGGACCTCGGGCGAATTTTCGCCGACACCGGCTGTAAACACGAGAGCATCAAGCCCGCCCAGGCTTGCGAGCATCGACCCGATCTCCGAGCGCAGGCGATGCACGTAAACGTCGAAGGCCAGC
>JANNPH010000034.1:0-6080 GCA_031399965.1 Gloeobacteraceae cyanobacterium SOY_34_metabat_159
AGCCCCCAGCTACGGCGGCTCGGTTCATTTGTAATTGGAGTGGCTGACGAATTTGCAGTACCGGCCGGTGGCGCACTCGCAGTCGATCGGGCAGTTTACAGTCAGGTAATCACCGAGCGGGTCGCTCGCCATCCGCTCATCGAACTGCGGCGCGAGGTCGTGGAAAATATCCCCGAGACCGGGATCGTTGTACTGGCAACCGGACCGCTCACCGCCGACCCGCTGGCAAGAGCGCTGCAGGCACTCACCGGGCTTGAATACCTGAGCTTTTTTGACGCCGCAAGCCCCATCGTTGAAGGGGAATCTCTCGATACCGAGCAAATCTTTCTCGCTTCGCGCTACGACAAGGGAGAGGCTGCCTACTACAACTGTCCGATGAGTGAGTCCCAGTACCGGGCTTTCTGGGAGGCACTGCGCGGGGCGGAACAGGCAGAATTGAAAGATTTCGAGCTTGAAGAGCGCAAGTTCTTTGAAGCCTGCTTACCAGTCGAAGAACTGGCAAGTCGGGGCTACGATACCCTGCGCTACGGACCGCTCAAGCCCGTGGGGCTTACCGACCCGCGCACCGGCCGCTGGCCCTACGCCTGTGTGCAACTTCGGCAGGAGGACCGGGCCGGTCGCCTCTGGAACCTGGTCGGCTTTCAGACCAACCTCAAGTGGGGCGAACAAAAGCGGGTGTTTCAGCTAATTCCGGGGCTCGAACAGGCCGAATTCGTGCGCCTGGGAGTCATGCACCGCAACACGTTTTTGTCCTCGCCGCACCTGTTGCAGCCGACATTGCAGTTTAAAAGCGACGGACGCCTGCTTGCCTGTGGCCAGTTGACCGGTACAGAGGGCTACACGGCGGCGGTTGCCGGCGGATTTTTAGCCGGGACCAACGCCGCCCGGCTCGCCCGTGGACTCGAAGCGCTCGTGCTGCCGCCCGAGACCATGGCCGGAGCCCTGATCGACTATGTAAGCCACGGCAATGCCCGGACCTTTCAGCCGATGCCTCCTAACTTTGCTCTCCTGCCTGAGATTGCTCCGAAAATTCGCCAGAAGCAGCAGCGCTACTGGGCCTACCGTGAGCGGGCCTTTGCCGCCCTCGCCAGTTTTGGCCGAGCACACGGCCTGCTGGTGGCCGAACCTCTTCTGCAGGCAAACTGACATGTTCACCGGCATCATCGAAGAAACCGGCAAAATCCTGGCCCTCGGCGACGAAGCCATTCGCGTCCAGGCCGAGCACATCCTGAAAGATGTCGCTCTCGGCGACAGCATCTGCGTAGACGGCATCTGCCTCACGGTCGTCAGTTTCGACCATGAAAGCTTTACAGCCGGACTTTCAGCCGAAACGGTGCGCCGCACGACCCTCAGCTTTCGGGAAGTCGGTGACCGCGTCAACCTCGAAAGTGCGCTGAGAGCCGGTGGCAAACTGGGTGGGCATATCGTTTCAGGTCACATTGACGGGGTCGGACGATGCCTTGCCGTCAATACCAGCGGAGCTGCCTGGGAAATAGATTTCGAGGCACCAAGTACCGTCAGCCGCTACGTCGTCGAAAAAGGCAGCATCGCTATCGACGGCGTCAGTCTCACAGTGGCTGAATGCAACAGCAACGGCGACTGGCTGCGGATTGCCGTCATCCCCCACAGCTTCAGCGAGACGACCTTCTCGCGCCTCGGCCCCGGAACACCCGTGAACCTCGAAGCCGACATGATCGGCAAGTACGTCGAGAAGTTGCTCGGTAAGCAAGGGCTGGCCCGAGAAGAATCGTTATCTGTTGAATTTTTAACAGAGCACGGATTTGCATAGCCCCGCGCCCACCCGAGCGAAGTCCCGGCCGTGGCCGGAATGTGCGATCCTTGCTAAATAAATCGAGGCTTACCCATGTGCGTGCACTACATCGAAGCGGAAATCGTCCCGAACACTGAACAAGACCTCTGTACCCAGGTCGAGCAGGCACTCGCAGTGCACGGCGAACCGTTGCGCTGGGCGATCGTCGAAGCCGGTAGCCTGGGTGAGCCGGTGCGCATCGAGGCTGCCGTACTCGCATCGTGAAGGCGCTCACGGTCTTACTGCTCATTCCAACCGGGGTTGGGGCTCAGATTGGCGGCTACGCCGGGGACGGGATTCCGGTCGCCCGGCTTCTGGCTGGAGTTGCCGACTGCCTGGTGACTCACCCGAACGTGCTCAATGGGGCGCTCTTGAGCTGGCCCCTCACCAACACGCTCTACGTCGAGGGTTACGCACTCGACCGCTGGTGCGCGCTCGACTGGTGGTTGAGACCGGTCCACCGCAACCGGGTAGGCGTCGTCTTCGATGCGGCCCTCGATACGGACCAGCGGATCCATCATCTCAATGCCATCGAGGCGGCGCGCTACACCCTCGGTGTCGATGTCTTTGCCCATTGCACGACTGAAGTGTCTCTCGGTATCGAGGAGAGCACCAGCAGCACCGGCACTTCCTGGGGCACAGTTCGCGAACCGGGGGCACTGTTGCGCGCCGCTGAGCGGCTGGTGGCAGCCGGGGCGGAGGCGATCGCTATTGTGACGCGCTGCCCGGAGGGTGAGGACGAAGCGTACCTGGCCGGTTGCGGGGTCGATCCGGTGGGTGGGGTTGAAGCGGTAATTAGCCATCTGGTCGTGCGCCACCTGCGCATACCGGCCGCTCATGCCCCGGCTTTCGATGCGCCGGTCGCAGCGCTTGCGGCTCCCCGCGTAGCTGCCGAGTCGCTGGGTCCGACTTTTTTACCCTGTGTACTCGCCGGATTGAGCCGGGCACCCCGCTATGTCCCTTCGGGTGAAGCGCGTAGCAGCGATCTGTCTGCGGCGGCAGTCGATGTGATCGTCTCCCCGGCCGACTGCTGTGGTGGCGCGGGGCTCCTGCACCTGATGAATCGCCCTGAGCCGCCGGTGCTACTCGCGGTTGCTGAAAATACCACCCGGCTTGACGTCACGCCTGAACGCCTCGGTCTCAAGGCCCAGCACGTACGGTCTTATCTTGAGGCCTGCGGCTGGCTTGTCGCGCTGAAGCAGGGCGTGCACTTCGCCTCGGGTCGAGTGGCTGAAATCCGCTGATGCTTACCAGCCTGCAAAACCCGCTCATCAAGCAACTGCGCAAATTACACCTGGCTAAAGAGCGCAGCGCCACCGGCTTATTTCTAGTCGAAGGCACCCACCCGGTCGAATCGGCCCACCGTTACGGCTGGGTACTGGAAGTGGTCTGCGCAACTGAGCACTGGTGTGAGTCAAACCCCGACCTGGCTGCGCGTCTGGAAGCGGCGACAGCACAATTTATGCTGGTAAGCCCGACCATCCTTGCGGCCGTCGCAGATACCGTCAACCCCGGCGGCATCGCCGCTGCCGTCAAGCACCAGGAGCGCGCCTGGTCCTGGGCAGGCTCCCCATCTCTACTGGTCCTCGGTGAAACCTTGCAGGACCCCGGCAACGTCGGCACGATGGTCAGAACCTGCGCGGCCTTTGAAGCAGACGGTCTGGTACTGAGCGACGACAGCGTCGATCCGGAGCATCCGAAAGTGTTGAGAGCCAGTGCCGGGCTCTGGTTTGCGAAGCCGCCGCTCCGTTCAGGCGACCTGCGCTCTATTGCCCTTGACCTGCAATCGCGCGGAGTGCGGGTCTATGCTGCCGATCCACGGGCCGAGCGGACTCTCTGGCAGGCAGACCTGCGCGCCCCTACTGCTTTTGTGCTCGGCAGCGAAGGACAGGGACTGAGCGAACCGATGCGCGCCGCCGTACCAGAACGCCTGCGCATCCCGATGAGCCCTGGGGTTGAATCGCTGAACGTGGCCGTCAGTTGCGCCTTACTCCTCTTTGAAGTCGCTCGACAGCGCCAGTAAGCGACAGCCGCAGTACAGATATTGTGTGTGCAGAGTAGTCCGGCACAGTTGCAAGCAGTGCATGAATGCTGAAACCCTGAGCTAAGAAGAAAGCGTCCTATCCTGAGTCCGGTATCGATACTCCTTAGCTCTAACAGCTGTGGACAGAAGATCGCCTTTCTGTGGTAGGCTCCCTGTCTCAGCTGCCTACCAGTAAACCTTCTTGGATCATTCATGCGCTCTGTATGTTTCTGTTTGTCACTCCTACTGTCTCCGTGGTTGGGTGGAGCGCTCTATGCCGTCTCGGCTGCTCCCCCAGCACCGCTTCCCTTACCGACGCCCGCTTCTCGGACAGCTGCTCCCGAGTCAAACCAGATCGACTTCAAGCCTTACATGGCGGCAATGCAGAGGCGTATTAGAGAAAATTGGCGCGCACCTCAGGTGCCGACTGTCAGACGCACAGTGGCTTCTTTCAGTATCAAACGCAATGGTGAGGTGTTCGACCTGACCATCAAGCAGTCTTCTGGAGACGCACAAGCCGACGAGCAAGCCCTGGCCGCCATCCGCCAGACTGCCCCATTTGAGCCGTTGCCTGCCGCCTACCGGGAATCGAGGATCAACGTTCAGTTTGAATTTAAGATCAACGTCAACCCCGACAGGGATGTGCAAAGCAGGGCTAAACTCACTCCCAGCAGTTTCCCAATCAGAGTCTGGATCAATCCGTACTTTCGCTCGACAGAGCAACTGGTACCGGCAGACATTCTGGCGGCTCTGCGTCAGGGGGTGCTCGACTGGACGCGGATCTTACTCAGCATCCCGACCGATGACACCTTTGCAAACTACATCTTTACTCTCGAAAAAGTCTCAGAAGAAAAACAGGTGCAGACGCTGCTGGACGCCAGGATTTTCACGTTTGTGGCTCAAGGCGAGCCGGTGGATCTGAAGATCGAGGTCGCTCCCCAACCACAGGTGTTAGATAAAAGTGCCTTGTTTACAAGCACAGAAGGGCAGATGGGCCGCATCGAAATCGCCGCTTATGGAAATAGAGACGAGGTGCGTGAATTTTATCTGCGCACTGTACTCATTCATGAGATTGGCCACGCTCTTGGGCTTGATCACTTGCCCGATCAAAAGTGCAACTTCATGGCTCCCAATCTCTATACCTGTTTTTCCAACGAGCCGCCGGAGTGTCGCAACGACACTCGCGACACGCGCTGTATCGCCGTGCGGCTCGATCAGGTGCGCCCAATCGAAAAGCTGCTGTCGGCCAAGTCAGCAAAGCCGCTGCCCGCGAAGCGATTGCCTTGACCAGGCCAATCGCGGGGCATACCACGGATCAGGATTCATCCGCTCGTCAACCGACAGGCATCTACCCTCTACTTTGGGCAACAACCCGACTATTGCCCGACAGCGCCTCAGCCCAAGTCCGACTGCCACGCCGCCAAAAACTGCGCTACCGCAATTTCACGCAGAGCGCGCGCCGGTCGTTTTTTGAGCCTGAGTGTATTGAGGCTTAGTCGGCATGTAGTCGATTTAGGGTTGGTCGGGGTCTACCCCGAGAGCCCGGAGGCGGGCAGCCAATGCTGCTGTTTGTTGTTCGGCCTGCGCTCTGGCGAGCCGCTCTTGTTCAGCTTGTTGTTCAGCCTGCGCTCTGGCGAGCCGCTCTTGTTCGGCTTGTTGTTCAGCCTCAGAGGTGCGTTGCTCAGCCTGCGCTCTGGCGAGCCGTTCCTGCTCCGCTTGCTGCTCGGCTTGCTCAGCCCGCACTTCTGCCTGCGCTCTTGCCTGTTGCTCCACTTCCAGACGGGCGGCGGTCAGGCGCAGTTCTGCCGCTAGTTCTGTCGGTATCAGCAGCTTCTCGCCGTTGTCCAGTCGGTAAAAACCAATCAGTGCTCCCTCCACCTCCAACCGCAAACCCAAAGGCTCAGAGATGCCGTCCGCGATTGGTCGGTAGCGGTTGACCACTTCGCCTGCCTCACTCAAAGTCTCTAACCGATAGCCCTGCAACTGCTCGGCTATCCACTCGCCCTTCGGGTCAAAGAGCCAGTACTCCTGCACTCCCAGCAAGGCATACAGCGTCATCTTCTCTCGGCGGTCCTTGCGTCGAGTACTCGCCGAGGTCATCTCGAAAATCACCGACGGCACCTGCCCCTCTTCCCAGGTCTTGTAGTTGTCACGTCCGCCGGGCTCGACCCCAAAGATGACCATCACATCCGGTGCGACGCGAGCAGTCGGCACTCCCGGTGCGTAGTAGAGGTACTGGTTGGCGAG
>JANNPH010000078.1:0-3320 GCA_031399965.1 Gloeobacteraceae cyanobacterium SOY_34_metabat_159
GCTGTTGCCGCTGCCGGAACTCGACTTGGTCATCGCGACTGACCAACCGCTGAAGTCTGCCAGCCGCAAGCCGTTGACCGAAGAGGTTCTAGATATTGTTGATGGTCTTGCCCGTGCGGCTTTTGTGAAAGAGGGTCTTACGGCTGAACTCAGTGCCCAGATACCCAGGGTCTGGCAATCGGCTGCTTTTATGCCGGGTCGGCCGAATGCAGTAGTCGCACTCTACCGCCGCACCCAGACAGTCAAACAGCGCGATGCCACTTACAAGCGCATCATCAACCAGGTGATTGTGGCAGAGCCAATTACCGAAAAAGGGCAGACGAGCTGGCGGTCGCAAACCAATTTAGTCAGCATCGGCAACCCCGAGACCTCGACTTTCTATGGGCCGCTTGCTGTAGTAGACCTGAATGGCGATGGTTTTGAGGATTTGCTCGTGCGCGAGACGCGCTTTGACCGCTGGAGCTACGGCATCTACAGTCGCTATCAAGATCGCTGGCAATCTCGCTATTCAGGTCGTGAAGGCAACTACAGCGCCGATATCCCGGAGCCGGAGCCGGAACCGACTCCGTAGATTGGGCTTAATCGAGCTTGAGACCGACAATTTCGAGTAATTGCAGGGCATTGGTCGTGGTCGCAATTCCGGGCCGCATTTTGTAGTCGAAGGTCATCACTGGACCTGTTTCGTCCGATTCTATTGACTCGCGAAAGTGAACCGGCTGGGAAGCTTCTGACAGCTCTTTAATATCAGCCAGAGCTAAATCGTGAGTCGAGATCGCACCGAGCGCCCCTTGTTTAAGCAGATGTGCCACGACCCGGCGCACTGCTACCTGGCGCTCTGACGAGTTGGTGCCCTGTAAAATCTCGTCGAGCAAGTATAAAAGTGTCCGCTCTGTGGCCCCAGTCGCCTCGACCACCTGCTTGAGGCGCTTCAATTCGGCCATGAAAAACGAGACGCCGTCCTCAAGCGAGTCCTGAACGCGCATGCTCGTCTCGACTGTGAGCGGCGGTAGGCTGAACCGCTGGGCACAGACTGGTCCACCCGCCTGGGCCAGTACTACGTTGATGCCGATCGAGCGCAAAAGGGTGCTTTTCCCGGACATGTTGGAGCCGGTGACCAGTAAGAATGTCCCCTGCGGTCCAATCGAAACATCGTTGGCAACGCGCCGACTCGGTGAGATGAGTGGATGGGCAAGAGAGTACGCGTCGATTCGCTTGAGAGGACCAGTCTCGATCACTGGGAATGTCCAGTCGGGATTGTCGTGGGCAAGCGAGGCGAGCGAGGCGAGCGCTTCGATTTCGCCAAGGGCGTCGAGCCAGACACGAACACGGCTACCAACCCGCTTTTGCCAGCGTTCGAGTAGGAAGAGAACCGGTACATCCCAGAGCGTCAGAAACTGAATCGGCAGGTAGAAAAATGGCGAGTGCCGCAAGTCAGCCAGACCGACGAGTGAATCGAGGCGTTTGAGTTGAGCGGGGGCAGCCAGGTCGTCTACTTTGATTGCCTGCTGAAGCCGCTGCAGTTCGGGCGAACTGACCGGCAAGTCTGAGACGATAGTCAACAGCTCTGCATACTGACCGATGGCTCCCTGACGGTTGGAAACGCTGGCAAAGAGGCCGTGGATGTCGCGGGTGAAGACGTAGGTCACCACGATATTGACGAGGAGCGGAGCAACCCAAAGAGGCGGCAGGATACCCGCGAGCTGCAGACCAACCAGGCTCAGAGTCACAACCGCCGACCCGAGGGCAAACCAGACTAGCCAGGGCCTTTTGGGAAGCCAAGGCTCGCCTTCGGCCCAATTTAAAAATCGTTCGACGCCCACGGTCTTACCGGTCAGAGGCATGCCGGCCAGGCTCATCTCCTGCCTTGATTCCAACTGGGGAGCCAGTTCGGCAACAGCTTGCTGGCGAGCCTGAATAATGGACGGTATGGCGGGGGTGACAAACCAGCGCTCAAGGGTGCTCCGGCCCTGGACTGTGTTGGCGGTGCAGGCGAGTTGAAAAAGAGAAGCTCGCCCGAAAAGGTCGAGGTCCTTTGCAAAGCTGAACTTGCGGCTGAAATCAGAAACTTCCGGTACCGGAATACCCTGCCAGTTGCGATCCAGTCGCGCAAGTGCCTGGGTATTCAGTTCGTAAAGCCCCTGAACTTGCTTGAGTGAGCGCAACGCTTGTTGGTGGAGAACTAAAAAAATCAGAAAACCGACGGCTAGTAGAGCACTGACTGAAAGAAGTAGTGGCGATATTGGCCTAGTGGTACCGCCCAGGATTAAGAAAATAAAGGCCAGAAAAAATGATGCCAGTCGGGCGTTGGCAAGGCGGTCAGCCCGCTGTGAGAGTGCCTGCTGCTGCCGGCCAAATTTGCTGCACCGGGCCTCATAGAGCGCTCTGACATTGGCGAGCGAGAGCATAGTCTCCTCTCGGCCGGTTTGCGCCGCAGCTTGCTTGATCACGTACTACCTCTTAAGCGCCCAAAAGCGGTCTCAAAGTCCAATGTAACGCTTTGAAAAGCTCAGCCATTGGACAGGTCGGCAAAGACAAGAGGTTGCGAGCAAAGTTGTCGAGCTTGCCTGTCTGAACTGGACCGGTAGAGAGCGAGGATAGCGTGAACGTCGTCACCCACTTCTTCAAAAAAGCAGATCTTGATCTGATGTTTCTGCCGACGCAGCGGTCGGACCGAGATATCAGGACAGTAGCCTGATTCGGATAGGGCAAAGGTCACAAGCAATTCTTGGGCGAACTGGTCTGCAGAAGCTCGATCGCCACAATGGATGATGGTTAACGTAGAAGCAGCACCCGTATTGACCAGTACTGCGTCATCAGCAAAAGGCAGAACCTCGCCACGGGACGGGACGGGACATAGAGAAACTACCTTCGGGCCGACCGGACGCCGGGAACGGACGGGGAGAAGCTCGTACATCAGGCACTGGTCCTTTGAGCTGTGCTCAGCTGGAGCGCGTATAGCTCGGTAACGCGTTGCCGCCAGAGGTCATCGCCAATGGACCGGGCGCGCCCGGTGGCGACGAGCACCATCAACTGAGCGACTTCGTTGTCGGTCGCGTAACCACGGGCGACCGACGCGGCGAGGCCGGGAATAGTGGGCCAGGAGCGTGCACCGGGAAGGTTGTGCTCTTGGCGCAATAGCGAAAGCTTCAGGCGGCAGGCCAGCAGGCAAGCCTGTTCTTCAAGGCGCAGATTGCGCCGGATCTGTACCGGAGGGCGACCAGACTACTTGTGGGGCACCATCGATGTATCCGCCTATGGTCATTTGTCCATATTGTAGCGGTTTTCAGAAGGGTTGTCCACTGCGACGGGCACAGTGCTCA
>JANNPH010000138.1:0-3285 GCA_031399965.1 Gloeobacteraceae cyanobacterium SOY_34_metabat_159
GTCCAGGCAGACAACCGGTAACGTCAGTGCCGACAGCATCGGCAGGAACGATTGCTGAGTGAGTAGGACAGCTGCTTTTGCATCGCTGAGCAAATAGGCTGTCCGCTCTTGTGGATACTGCGGGTCGAGCGGCAGATAGACGCCACCGGCTTTCAGGATGGCGAGCAGAGCAACAATCAGCTCGAACGAGCGTTCGAGGTAGATGGCCACGGTAACTTCAGGACCGACGCCGAGCGTTTGCAAGTGGTAGGCGAGTTGGTTGGCCCGTTCGTTGAGTTGCTGGTAAGTCAGTGTCTCGCTGCCAAAAACAAGGGCAGTTGCTTCTGGGGTGGCAGTTGCCTGTTGCTCGAAGCGTTGCTGGATGCAAGCGTCTTTCGGGTAGTCGGTGGCAGTGCGATTGAAATCCGCAAGCAACTGCTGCTGCTCGTCGGGAGCGAGCAGTGGCAGTTGAGCGATAGGGAGCGTGGGCTGGGCGACGATGCTCGCAAGCAGGTTCTCGAAGTGGGCGAGCATGCGGCGGATGGTCTCGGCATCGAACAGGTCTGTGTTGTACTCAAGTGTTCCAGCCAGGCCCTGGGCAGTTTCTCGGAACGAGAGATTGAGGTCGAACTTGGCTGTCTGGCTGTCGATCTCGATCAGGTTGAGGCTCAATCCCGGCAGCTCTATTGCCCCAAGCGGCGCATTCTGCAAAGTGAATACGACCTGAAAGAGTGGGTTGTAGCTCAGGTTTCGTTCCGGTTGCAGTTCTTCGACCAATCGCTCGAAGGGTAGGTCCTGGTGGGCGAAGGCTTCCAGAGCGGTGGCGCGCACCTGCTTGAGCAACTGTTGAAAGCTCAGGTGAGGACTCAGGTCCGTGCGCAGCAGAAGGTTATTCGAGAAAGGCCCGATCAGCGGTTCGATATCGAGGCGGTTGCGGTTGGAAATTGCCGTGGCAACCACGATATCCGTCTGACCCGTGTAGCGCTGCAAAAAGGCTTGAAAAGCAGCAAGCAAGGTCATAAACAGTGTGCTGCCCTCGCGTCGGCTCAGTGCCTCCAGTGCCTGCGACAGTTCAAGTGGGAGCCGTAGCGTTGCTTGTGCACCTTGAAAACTCTGGATGGCCGGGCGCGGTCGATCGCTCGGCAATTCGAGCACCGGGGGCGCACCGGCCAATTGCTGTTTCCAGTAGGTGAGCTGTTTGTGCTGCATCTCTACATGGAGCGGTTCACTTTGCTGACGTGCGTAGTCGGCGTACTGAATCGACAACTCTGGAAGCGGCGAAGGTCGGCCCGTCGAGAAGGCGACGTAGAGCGTCACCAGTTCTTGAATGAGAACGCGAACCGACCAACCGTCTGCGGCAAAGTGGTGTGTCGTCAAAATCAGCACGTACTCCTGCGCAGCGAGTTGCAGCAAGAGAACCCGCAAGAGTGGTTCTTCAGCGGTCAAATCAAAGGGCTGGCGGCTAGCCTCCAGCAACCTCCTGTGCGCCTCGGCCTCTCGTTCTTCCGCTGGACCTGATTGCAAATCGACGACCGGCACGAGCAGGGGCTGTGGCTCTAAGACTCTTTGAACGGGCTGCCCTTCTATGGGTAGAACTGTCGTTCGCAAGACCTGGTGTCGGCGCAAAATTTCGTTGAGGCTTTTTTCCAGTGCATTGGTGTTTAGATCCCCGCGTAGTTGTACGGCGACAGGAATGTTGTAGGCAGGGCTATTGGGCTGCAGTTGCTCTAAAAACCAGAGCCTTTGCTGCAGGAAAGAGAGTGGGGTGTTCCTGGTCTCAGAGCCTGGTGCTACTGCTCCGGCATTTTGCAAAAAGGCGAGAATATCGGTTTTGCGTTGGGCCAGTTCAGTGCGCAGAGCCGGTGTGAGGACACCTTTTCTGGCACGGATCTGCAGACGGTCGCCTTCAGGATGGAGTTCGATGCCCTGTTGGGCGAGTAGGAAGAGAAATTCAGCAACGCTCACAGTTCTAGAACCTCCCAGTCTTCAGGGTTCAAGCTTTCCGCAGAGGCCGGGGGTAGTTGGGAGCCGATGAGGCCACCCAGTAGACCGTGAAGGTAGACGTGATGGTTCTCCAGGTCAAATAGCAGTCGAATCTTTTCAAAATCCAGGCCGCCCACCGGACAAAGGCCAAGTTCGAATCCAGGTGCCGCCATCATCAAGAGTTGACTCATGTAACCGGCTTCAAGCAGGCAAAAATCTCGTGCGTTTTCATAAAGAGGAGCAATCGCCGCCAGCTGGGCCACCAGGAATATCGAGAAAGCCGCTTCTGCAAAAATGGGCCGGTTCACGAACGGGTCGTGAATCTCCGGCTCCAGTTCGACATCGGCCGTGAGCAGTACAAGCCGGTGCTCGGCCGGATGGTAGTAGTAGGTGCCCGGCTCCAGTCCGGCGATGCGGCCCGCTTTGATGTGCAGGTAAGTCTGGACCGGGTAGGCACTGCCCGCTGAAGGGTAGAGGTACTGCGGGTCTCCACTGTCCTGGGTCTGTCCAAGGCAACTGAGGAAGTTGCTGAAAGACTCCAGCGCTATCGGTGCTTGTGCAAACTGGCGGTAGCTGCGCCGCCTGCCATGCGCTTGCCTGAAAGTCTTGCCTGCCTCGCTTATCGCTAGCTGGATCTGTTTTTGTGCCGGTGTGCCCGCTCGCAATCCGTGCCGACGCTTCTTGAACGCCTCGCGCTCCTCTGGCTCCCGCAGCAACTCCGTGGAGAGTTTCGGCGCTTCTACCTCTACTGGCTCCGACGACCGATGCTCCTCGTAGGCCACGGCCAGGGCACCAATCGTCGGGTGACGGTAAAAAGCCTCTATCGGCGGTCGATAACCCAACTCCTGCTCCACCCGGTTCGCGATTCGGATCACCCCGACCGAGTTCACCCCCAACTCCAGCAGGTTCGCCTCCACCTCCACACTCTCGACTCCCACCACCTCAGACACGATGCCCGCCAGCACTGCCACTACGGCCGAGTCTGCGGCTGGCAGTGGAACCTGGGCAACTGCAGCCTCCTCTTTCGCGCTCAGGGCTGAAAGAGCAGAGCGGTCCACCTTGCCGTTCGCACTGAGCGGCACCGACTCGATTGCCACACACCGACCCGGCACCAGATAAGCCGGTAAGCGCTCAGCCAGCCACGACCGCAACTCCTGAGCACTCAGCTCGTGACCCGCTTTACTCACCCAGTAAGCCACCAACTGCCCGGTCACTACTAAGACCACACACTTTTGCACTCCTGGGTGAGCCGCAAGCACCGCTTCCACTTCTCCAAGCTCGATGCGATAGCCCTGCACCTTCACCTGACCATCCACCCGGCCC
>JANNPH010000148.1:0-12563 GCA_031399965.1 Gloeobacteraceae cyanobacterium SOY_34_metabat_159
CGGGGTGATGATCGCTCCCGTACTGGGGTCGGGTGTCTGACCGGCGTGGATGGCGCGGGTGCCGAAGGCTTGAGGTGCAGGACTCTCTGGGGCAATTTGCCGAGTGATTTCTGTCATTGGTCGAGTCGGGTTTGGGAGTGAGTTGTCCCGGTCGGACGCCGGTGTTGGGTTCAAAAGCGCGACAGTACGGCCTTAGCGGATAAAGCGGCCGACCATACTCAAGACATCGGCGACGTCGGTGTCGCCATCGCCGTCACCATCCAGGAACGAGCCGAGCACCGGGTTGGACTGTTGCGGGTTCTGGGTACTGGCACCGCTGCGCAGCAAGTTCAGGATAATTGGGATTACAACCGGCAGCAGTGCCTGAATTGTCGCGGCGGTTGTCCCGGTCTGCTGGGCAGTATCTGCGACCACCTGCTGCTGCTCTTGGCCAAAGACGGCCTGTACAGCCTGTGGGTTCGGCTCAGTGCCGCTGTACTGCTCGACCGTTGCGTTGGCTTGCTGGGGACCGGCGGTTGCCTGCTGGCTCTGCAGGGCACTGCGCACGTGGTTACCCAACACTGAGACGATTGCGTTGATCGTTGCAGGGTCGGTGCCTGTCTTCCCGGCCAGTTGCCCGACTGCTCCCAGAATCCCGGCAAGCTGGCTCGGGTTGGCCTGCTGCTGAGGATTGGCGACTGCGCCCAAGATCTGGTCAAAAAGTCCCATCGGTCCACTCCCTAAGCGCCAAAGACTGTTGTTTCGATCGTAAACCACCCGGTAGCCGCGTAGCCGCGCAACCGGCATTAGACCATCGACCCTACTCCAGGTGCGAAATCAGCGCAAGAGACCGATATTCCGGCAAGCCGTTGTTGCTATCCGAGCTTATCTGTTCGGACCCAACTGCCGAAGAGTGACTGAATCCGCAGTCGGTATTTCAGCAAATACCGACTGCGGATTCAGGGTGCGCGTGGCTACTCCTGTGAGCTTGCCTCGCGCTCATCGCGTAGCTGTCCGATCAGGCTCTCCAGCTCGCTCGCCTTGACCTGGTAGACCTCGTTACAGAAGTGGCAGGTAGCCTCGGCACCACCGTCTTTTTCAAGCATGTCGAGCAGTTCCACTTCGCCCATCATCTTCAAGGCCCTGAGCACCCGTGCTCCCGAGCACTGACAGTCGAAGCGCACCAGTTGGACTTCTGGAAAAACCTGCAGGTCCAGGTCGCCGAGCAGTTCTTCGAGCATCTGCGGGATGCGCTTACCCGAGCGCACCAGGGGTGTAAAGCCCTCTACTTTCGAGAGCCGCTCTTCAAGGGCCAGGGCCAGTTCTTCGTCTTCTTTGCCGTCGGGGCCGGGCATCACCTGTAGCAATAGGCCGCCCGCCGCTTCAACCCCATCTGCCCCGACGAAGACGCCCAGGACCAGGGCGGAGGCCGTCTGCTCAGAAGTGACCAGGTAGTGGGTCACATCGTCGCCGATTTCGCCGCTGACCAGTTCTGTCGTCCCTGAGAACGGATAGCCGTAGCCGAGGTCTTTAACGACGTATAGAAAACCATTGGCTCCGACAGCCCGTCCGACGTCGAGCTTGCCGCGCGGTGAAGGGGGCAGTTCGACCTCCGGGTTTTTGACGTAGCCGCGTACTGTACCGTCGGCCCCAGCATCGACCAGGATGCCACCCAGGGGACCGTCGCCCTCGACGCGCAGGTTAACGCGCGCGTCGCCCTGCTTGAGGTTAGAAGCCAGCAATAGCCCGGCCGCCATCGTCCGACCAAGAGCCGCTGTCGCTACGTAAGACAGTTTGTGCCGCCCGCGAGCTTCCTCCGTCAGGCGCGTTGAAAGGACTCCCACGGCGCGTATTCTGCCATCCGCCGCCGTCGCCCGTACCAGTTGATCCGCCATGAAAATCCTTCACAGAAAGATACACTCCTCTATTCTGCCTCTTTGCGTACCCGGTCTGTATCATCGCCAGAGGTGCTCACTCAGGCATCGCCGCTACCGAGGTAGGCAGCAACCACCTCGGGGTTGGCGCGCACCTCCTCAGGAGAGCCGTCGGCAATTTTCTGACCGAAGTTCATCACGACAATCCGGTCTGAGAGGTTCATGACCAGGCCCATGTCGTGCTCGATCAGGACGACTGTCACCCCTCGCACCTGGATGGCGCGGATCAGGGCAACGAGTGTAGTGGTTTCCTGAGGGTTCATGCCGGCTGCCGGTTCGTCGAGCAATACAAGGCGTGGGTCGGTCGCCAGGGCCCGCGCCACTTCGAGTCGGCGCTGGTCGCCGTAGGAAAGGCTGGCCGCCTGCTGGTTCGCCCGCGCAGCGAGGCCGACAAATTTTAGTTCTTCGTAGGCGCGGTCGGCGATTGCCTGCTCCTCGGCGCGTCCGGCCCTCCCCGGCAGCAGAGCGGCCCAGAACCCGCCCCGGCTGCGGCTATGGCGGCCGACCATCACGTTTTCGATGGCGGTCATGCTCCCGAAGAGGCGAATATTTTGAAAAGTGCGGGCAAGCCCCGCTTCGACCGTTTGATGGGGCTTGAGGCGGGTAAGTGTTCGCCCAACGAGCGTGGCGCTACCTTCGGTCGGCTCGTAGATGCCGGTCAGCATATTAAAAAGCGTCGTCTTACCGGCCCCGTTCGGACCAATCACACTCAAGATCTCGGCGGGCTCGACCCGAAAAGAAACGCCGTCCACTGCGGTCAAGCCACCGAAGCGCTTGGTCAGATTCTCGACAGCCATCAGCGACACAGCAGGCGCC
Source organism: Gloeobacteraceae cyanobacterium SOY_34_metabat_159 (assembly GCA_031399965.1). Taxonomy (GTDB): domain Bacteria; phylum Cyanobacteriota; class Cyanobacteriia; order Gloeobacterales; family Gloeobacteraceae; genus JANNPH01. The sequence goes on from JANNPH010000148.1 coordinate 2,730, forward strand.
CCTCATTGATCAATCCAATTGAAGCACGCTCTGCATGGCTCAGTTCTGAGTGTCCGGTCTACTGCACCGTCAGCACGCCGACCATACCGGCTGATTTGTGGGGCGAACAGTTGAATGGGTAATCCCCTGGTTTAGCGTTTGCCGGGACGAGAGTGACCAGGGTATCGCCGGCCTTGTTGAGCAGCTTTTGCTGGGTCATCGCCTTAGCCGCCGCCGCGTCGGGCGACTTGGCCCCGTCGAAGACGACATTATGAGGACCGGCCTTGTTCATGAGCCAGGTAATCTTGTCGCCGGGCTTGACGGTGAGCTTGGCCGGTACATAGACGAGTTGCCCGGAATCGCTGCCCATTTTTACCTGGAGGCCGCTCCCGCCCGCAGCAGGTGGTACCGCAGCGATTTCCCCGCCTGCAGTGGAAGTCTCGGCAGTTGAGGCAGGAGCGGTCGTCACATCTGGGGAGGACGATTCGCTCTCAGCCGAGCCGGCCGGGGTGGTTTCTCGTGTCGTGGTCGTCTCGGTACTGCCGCTACAGGCAGTGAGCAGGACCAACAGGCCACAGGCGAGGGCAATCTTCACATTCATCGTCTCTTGCTCTTCAGGACTTCTCTACGCTAAGGCGTAGCAAAATCTCACACCATCTCTCTTCAGACAGAGCAAAGAGACTGGGCCTATCAGTATTTGGCGGCTCCGGTTCCCCGGCGCAAAGCTCAGACAGCCAAGATTTGTCTTAGCAGGGGATCGCTGCACAGAGCCGTTCGCGCAAGCAGATCTCTTCATCGAGCAGCGTCTCGGCTGCCCCCTGCATCACTGACCGGATAGACTTGCCGGCCGCAAACTCAGCAAGCCAGCGCATCGCTTCATTGCCGCCGGTGAGCACGGCCTCGACAGCGGGCAGGTACCCGGCAAAGCCCTGCTCCTGAGCCTGCGGAAGCGCCTGTACGAGCCAGCGCTCAGCCCATTCACGGGCAGTCAGGGTGCGGCCGGTCTGCCAGTCGATGAGCAGCGCATCGAGACTCGTTTTCGCCGCCGCGATCTCGTTTGCGATGGTGATTTCGACCAGTTCTGAGGGTGTAAAGGGGCTGGTGAGCGGATCGGGAATCTCACCTGCGAGCAGTGCATGGAGACGGGTCTCGATGAGGGCTGTCATCCCGAGTAGAGCGCTCGGCGAGGAGACCAGATCGCTGATGCGCAGTTCGGCCCGGTTGATGTCATAAGGCCGCTCGGCACCGTTGGGCCGCACCGAGGACCAGAGATGGCGAACGTTGAACATCGTACCGAGTCGAAGCTGCTCCTCTACCCAGTCGATGTAGTGAGCGTGGCTTAAAAAGAGCGGTACCGATTCGGGTGTCTGCGGAAAGCGCAGCCAACGCGTCGAATGGGCACCGGTCACTTTGCCGTCGAGGAAGGGCGAAGAGGCGCTCAGGGCCAGCAGGACCGGTGCCTCGACGCGCAATAGCCGACAGGCTTTGAGAATATCTTCAGGGTCTTCGAGGCCAAAGTTGATGTGGATGCTGGAGGTGACGACCCGCGTACCGTAAGCGGATTCGATTTTGTCGTGGTAGGAGCTGCCGGGGTCGGAGCGCTCGAAGTGGTCTGAGCCTGCGAGTGCCAGCGTACTGCCGGGGATAAGTGTGTAGTCGCCCAGCGATTGTAGATAGTGACGCAGGCGGCAGCGCGGGTGCAACAGGGCACAGAGCAGTTCGTCGTAACTGGTGAGCGGGGCGGTCGCGTATTCGACGTTGCGCGCATCCGGTTCGCGCATGAAGTCGGGTAAATCGCGGGTGATGCGGTGCGAGAGGCCGACGACATCTGCCTCACCAGTGCCGGTGTACATCTCAACTTCGAAGCCCTTGGTCAACAGGACCATGCTGCACCTCTACACGCTAAAACAATTGTAGGGTCCAGCGATGACCTAGGTCGCTGCCTCTTCGAGCAGAAATTGGTAGCCAATCGAGCGCACGGTCTGAATAAAACGGGGGTGGCGCGGGTTGCACTCGATTTTTTTGCGCAGAGTGAGCACGTGGGTATCGACGGTGCGCGGGTTGTCGATGCCCTCAGGCCAGGCCAGACGCAGCAGGTCCTCGCGTGTCAGGGGCGTACCCGGCCGCTGGGCCAGGGCATAGAGCAGACTGAATTCCTGAGGTGTCAGGTCAATCACCTGCTCAGCGAGGGCGACTCGCCGCTGCACCGGGTCTATTGTCAGTGGGCCGAACTTGAGGACGATAGGCGGAGCTTTAGAGCGTAACCGACGCGCGAGGGCCTCGATGCGGGCCAGAAATTCTTGCATCCCAAAAGGCTTGACCAGGTAATCGTCCGCCCCGGCCTTGAGCCCAACCACTTTTTCGCCCTCAGTGCCGCGAAAAGACAGGATTAAAATGCAGGTTTCGGCCTGCTGGTGCAACCAGCGGCAGAAGTCAATGCCGTCGCCGTCGGGCAGCTGCAAATCGAGGACGACGATTTCCGGCCAGTTGGTTTTAAGCCATTCGTAACCCTCGGCGAGCGTGCCAACCGCCTGGGACTGATAACCGTTTTGCAAAAGTTGCCAGTTCAGGAGTGAGCGTAAGTGGGGATTGTCCTCAACAACGAGTATCTGACAGGTCTTCACCGAGGATCTCCTCTAACCGGTGCCGGAGCAGAATGGCCTGACCTTCGATTGCCTCAAGCATGGTGTCGCGCATTTCAGCAGGAATCTGCGCTTCTTGACGCAGTACCTGAGCGTAGAGGCAGATAGCCAGCAGCGGTTCACCGACATCGTGGCGCAAATCTCGTCCGGACGCACGCGTCAGCGCGGGTTCTGGCATGGCAGATAGCTCTCCAGAGTCTGGTTGAAAGTGCGCACATCGATTGGTTTGCTGATATAGCCGTCAAAACCGGCAGCCAGCACCCGCTCGCGGTCTCCGCGCAGTGCATGGGCAGTCAGAGCGACTATAGGCATCTGCAGACCCCGTTGCCGCATCTGCACAAGGGCTGCCCAGCCATCGAGCAGAGGTAGAGACAGATCCATCAAAATCAACTCGGGTTTGAGTTCGGTGGCGAGCGCCAAGCCACTTTCGCCATCGGTCGCCTCGTTCAAATCGTGCGCGTTCCAGGCCAGAATCCGACGTAGCAGACCTCGGCTTACCGGTTCATCCTCAATGATCAAAATTCTTGCCATGCAGCTTCAGGCGTCGAGGGATTCCGTCACACTACAGCAACTTCACGAGATAAGCACAAGTTATCAAAAGCTGTGACAATCTGTCGCCATTGCTGGGCACAGTCAGTCTATCATTTCCCCTCCTGTATCGTTGACAGGCCGCTACAATTAGCCTACCAACTCATTTTCGCGCCGTGCCGTGAGCAATTCGCCGTTTGAGCACTACTCTCTACGTCTTCCCCTGACTGGTCGCTACAGGCAAATCTTGCGGGCGACGGTTAAAAGCTATATCGATACGGCAGAGCCCGTCGGCTCGAAGATGCTGACCCAGCATTACGACTTTGGGGTCAGTTCGGCGACGATTCGCAACGCGATGGCGGTGCTTGAAAGCTGGGGTCTTCTCTTTCAGCCCCATACCTCCGCCGGGCGGGTGCCTTCGGACTCAGGTTACCGGGTCTACGTCGATGAACTGATTGCCCCGCCGACCGAACTGGTGCAGCAGATGCGCACAGCCCTCAAAGAAAACCTCGCCGAGCGGCAGGAGCTTGAACGCCTGCTGGACGGTGCAACGCGCCTGCTGGCTACTTTGAGCGGCTGTGTCGCCCTCATCACCGCTCCCCAGAGTCCGCTCGTCTGCGTGCGCCACCTGCAGATAGTGGACCTTGGCGAAGGGCGCGCCCTTGTAATCGTCGTCACCGACGCCCTGCAGACTCGTTCATTTCTGCTCGACCTGCCGCGACCGGAGATGGCTGAGGAACTGGAAATTCTCAACAACTTCCTGAATGTCCGTCTACAAAATCGGTTGCTCACCGACCTCGATCCCCAGGCGGTCGAAGCGCTCGGCAGCAACTTTCAGTGGTACGCGGACTTTCTGCGCGGGCTGATCGCCCTGTTGCAGAGTGTCCTGCAACCACCTGTCGGTCAACTCTACGTCAGCGGCGTCGGCGAGATGCTCAAGCAGCCCGAGTTCTCGGAGCCCGAGCGCATCCAGGCTATCGTGCGGCTACTCGAAGTGGAGCGCGAGCACCTGCGTCCCCTGCTCGCTCCCCAGGACCGCCCCGGCCAGGTGGTCGTTCGCATCGGGGCAGAAAATCCGCTCGAACCGATGCAGTTTTGCTCATTGGTCTGTGGCACCTACTACCGAAACGAGATCCCGATCGGCACAGTCGGCATCATCGGCCCGACCCGCCTGCCCTACGACCGGGCCATCGCCTCGGTGCAGGCGACGGCCGAACATCTCACGATGGTGATGCAGTCGGAAGACGAATCCCGGCGTCAGTCGGGCTGACTCCGGGCTCTATCGAGCGGTAGGCGCGTAGGTCAGGCTTCGAGCCAGGGCATCATCTTGCGCAGGTCGCGTCCGACCTGCTCGATTGGATGCTCTGCTTCTCGGCGGCGGGTTGCTTTAAAGCTGGCGTAGTTGGCCTGGCTTTCGAGGACCCACTGCTTGGCAAATTCGCCGCTCTGGATTTCTTTGAGGATTTGCTTCATCTCGGCTTTTGTCCGCTCATCGACGATGCGCGGACCGCGGGTGTAATCGCCATATTCGGCCGTATTCGAGATCGAGTCGCGCATCCCGGCAAGCCCACCTTCGACGAGCAAGTCGGTAATCAACTTGACCTCGTGCAGACATTCAAAATAAGCCAGTTCCGGCTGGTACCCGGCTTCTACCAGCGTTTCAAAGCCCGCCTTAATGAGGGATGTTAGCCCGCCGCACAGGACGGTCTGTTCACCAAAGAGGTCCGTCTCGGTCTCTTCCCGGAAACTGGTTTCCAGGATGCCTGCTCGTGTACCGCCGATTGCTTTGGCGTAGGCCATGGCAACGGCGCGGGCCTGACCGCTCGCGTCCTGCTCGACGGCAAAAAGGCACGGCACACCCCGGCCTTCTTGATATTGGCGACGCACCAGGTGCCCCGGTCCCTTGGGAGCTACCATCAGCACATCGATGTCCCTGGGCGGCACAACCTGCGAAAAGTGAATGTTGAAGCCGTGGGCAAAGGCGAGTGTCTTGCCCGCCGTCAGGTGCGGAGCGATGTCGCGCACGTAGATACCGCGCTGCACCTCATCCGGCAGCAACACCATCACGAGATCCGCCTTGGCAGTGGCCTCGGCAGCCGGGAGCACCGTCAATCCTTCATTTTCGGCGCGTGCCCACGACTGTGAGCCGGCGTAAAGCCCGACGACCACGTCGATGCCCGAGTCGCGCAGGTTGAGTGCGTGGGCGTGTCCCTGAGATCCGTAACCAACGATGGCAATCGTCTTATTTGCAAGCAGTGATAAATCTGCGTCGTCGTCGTAGTACATGCGCGCCCTGGTCATATGAGCCTTCCCTGAATGTGCAAATCGTGCCCTACAGCTTACCGCACTCGGCCCGGCACAATGCGTGGACAACCAGGTCGCCCCTTACAGGAACGACTTTCCAGGCCAGGCGTCTATGACTTTACGCTTCGAGAATTCTGTAAACATCCCGACGCTCATGCTGACGCATAGAGCGCGGGCTTTTGGAAGCCCTGCAACTGACAAGTCAGCCACGGACCGCGAGGCAGGTTTACAAACTGCCCCAATTGAGAAATATTCATTGCACCATTCAAGTCACTATCGCCATGCCATCCACAACCATCCTCACACCTGAAATGCTTGCCCTGTCTGTCACCTATCCGGTGGCAGCAATGACAGGTCTTCGAGGTGTATGCCGGGTTGACCAGCACCAGCGACACGCCGAACTTGACCGCTTTGTAGCTCAAGAACTGGCGCAACTGGTAAAAGGCCCAACTGTTCGAGCGACGGCGCTCTGTTTTGTTTCTCGGTTGGGCATTGGTCCGTTCCCGGATACCGCTCAAATCTTCTATGGCAATACTCCACCCCAAAGATTTAGCGGCCTGGACGATGCAATAGCTGATGGTGTGATTGATGTTGGCCTGGACTCTTGTTTCTCTGCCCCGAAGCCGTGCCTGCAGTTCTCGGATTCTACGCCGAGTACTGCGAGTGCCTTTGGTGGCCCTGTATTGCAATCCGGCTCTCAGGCTGGAGAACCAGTCTCGAAGTTGACTCAACTGCTGTCCACAGTACTTCTCTCCCGTGCTGGTATGGGCAATATCTCTACGGCCAAGGTCTACTCCAATGCAGCCATCCGGTTCAGGTGGCTCGCCCCCGTTGGGACAACGGGGGTAGGGCGGTTCAGATTTGACCTGAATTTGAAGGTGATAGGTGCCGTCTTTGCGTTTTACCAAAGTGGCAGAAGTTGGTTTTTGCCCTTTGAGCAAATGTCGCTGGTAGTTGCCGATGGCAAGCGCGACATGCTCTCGGCCAGCCAACAAAGTCAAGCCGGCGGTCCACTTCTGCTCATCAAAAGAAAAGATGCGGGCGTCGTAGTCAATGCTTGTCGGCGCAAAATTCTTGACCAACTTGTTTTTCAGCTTGGCAGTCTTGCGGTTGGCACAGACACGGGCAATCGCTCTGATAGCGAGGTTGGCCGACAGGCCAAAGGCTGCCCGGCACTCGTAGTAGACAAGCTTTTGCATGCTTGTCTTATTGGTCAGCGAATCCGGTGCAGTCAAGTTAATCCAGGTGCAGGCATCCGCAAAAGCCTTAAGGGCGGCATCAATCTTGTTGACTTGCTGAGTCGATGGGTTGAGCTTGCAGGATACGGTCAGCACTTGGGTCATGACCTTATTATAAGTCACCCACCCAGGATTGAATATGCAATTTAAGTCGCGAGAGCTTGTGGCGGGCCTTCCTGCCGAGACTGAATCAGAGATTACAGTGCGGGCCTCCTGCCCGTTGAAGGTGACCACACGCGCTCGCCTCACTGCAGCAGCACTTACTACCCTGCTACTGGCCTCCCCGGCACTGGCCAATCTGGATCTGACCGAGCGGATCGGCAGCGATGTGAAATCCCTTTTATCGAACGGTCCACGCGTGGTCGGTACCGAGTCACTTGAAAAGGCCACCGCTTACTTGAGTGCGCAATACCAACAAGCGGGCTACGAGGTTGAGGTCCAGACTTTCCAGTATCCAAAGTTTGAAGACCTCGGTTCGAGCCTGGCTGTTGCCGGTCGCCGCATTGTCGGCCGCGCCTTCACAGGCTCTCCGGCCGGTAAATTCTCAGCGCCGCTCGTCGTGGTTCCGGGTACTGGCCGAGACGAAGATTTTGGCAAAGTCGATGTCAAAGGGGCAATCGCGGTCGTACGCCGTGGCCAGATTCGCTTTCTCGATAAGGCCCGCAACGCCGCCGCCGCCGGGGCGACCGGACTGATTGTCGTCAACACCCAGCCGGGCGAACTCTACGGCGCTCTGGGTGACGAGGCGACTATCCCGGTGCTTGGTCTTTCCGGTACCCAGGGTAAAGCGCTGCTCACAGGTAAACAGGCAGGGCGGCTGGAGGTCAACACGCGCAAGCAGACGGTGACCGGGCGCAACTTGATTGCCCACAAGCCGGGAGTGGATGCGCCGGAGGTGGTGCTCGGTGGCCATTACGACACGGTGGCCGGTGCTCCCGGTGCCAACGACAACGCCTCGGGTACAACGGTCGTCCTGGAGGCGGCCCGCCGCCTTGCCGGTACACCGCTTGCAGAACGTGCCTGGTTCGTCAGCTTTGACGGCGAGGAGGACGGCCTGCTCGGTTCTGCGCACTTCGTCAAATCGGCTTCCCCAGCTTTCCTGAAAAACCTGCGCGGCATGCTCAACTTCGACATGGTCGGCCTGAATAACCGCCTGCTCGTCGGCGGCACCGACACCCTGGTTAAAACTGTCCAAAAGGCCGAGCCATCGGTTGCAACGATGCCCCGCAACAACAGTTCCGACCACGCCTCGTTTCTGGCAGCGGGAGTCCCGGCCGTCTTTTTCTACCGGGGCCAGGACCCGAACTATCACAAACCGGGCGACACGGTTGTCGAGCCAAAGCTACTCGACGCCACGGTCGATGTAGCGCTCAAGACCGTGCAGACCCTGCTGCCACAACTCACCAGCCTTTCCCCAACCGGAACCGTTTGAGCTATGATGTGTTGCCGGACTGAACAGGTCCCAACGGCGGCATAGCCAAGTGGTAAGGCAAGGGTCTGCAAAACCCTCATCCCCCAGTTCGAATCTGGGTGCCGCCTCTCATTTTCAGAACTGAGCGTCAGAGCCGAGATTTCTGAATTTACAGGTACAGGTGGACGAGAGAACCCGATTCGCCGGTGTCACCATAACAATAACGGTACAAAAGCTCGGCAGATATTAAAAAGTGCCGAGCTTTTGTTGCTAGGCTAGTTGCATGGCTATGGATTCTACTTCTTCAAGTTCGTGCGAACGCCTGCAGCACCTCGCCATTTTCAGGCCCAAGGATCTCGACAGCCTGGGTGTACATCGTTCCAGTCTGCGACGCCTGGAGAAGGCAGGACACATTGAGCAGGTTGCTCGCGCTATCTACAGAAATACTGAGGCCGACATTACCGCTCACCACAGCCTGGCGGTGGCCTCCACCCTGATCCCCAGAGGCGTCATCTGTCTGCTGTCAGCCCTACGCTTTCACGGGCTAACCACCCAGGCACCCTTTGAAGTCTGGATAGCCATCGACCGCAAGGCCCACCGTCCTGCTGGCCCAGCGGTTGCGCTGCGTGTTGTTTGGTTCTCCGGCGAGGCATTCAGCTCAGGTATTGAAGAGCATGTAGTGGAAGGTGTGCCGGTACGGGTGTACTGTCTGGCCAAGACTGTAGCGGATTGCTTCAAGTACCGTAACAAAATCGGCCTGGATGTAGCCCTTGAAGCCCTGCGCGAATGCCGCCGCGAGAGGCGCTGTTCGATGGATGAGTTGTGGCGCTATGCCCAGGTCTGTCGGATGACCAGCGTCATGCGCCCCTATCTGGAGGCCCTGGCGCAAGCATGAAGGACATGGCAGCCTCCGTGCGTGCTCGCCTGTATGCAGAGCACCGACGCCGGGGGGAAGAGTTCCAGTTTCTGATAATGCGCTACGCCCTTGAGAGGTTGCTCTATCGGCTGGGCCAGTCCCAACATGCAGAGCGCTTTATTCTCAAAGGGGCAATGCTCTTCGCCATTTGGGTCAACGAAACGCACCGAGCAACCCACGATATAGACCTGCTGGGGTTCGGAAACAGCACTGCTGCTCACCTGGAGGAGGTCTTCCGGGAAGTCTGTGCCTTGGAAGTAGAAGCAGACGGTCTTAACTTCAAGGCGGATACTATCCGTTCACGAGTGCTGAAAGAGGGACAGAAGTACGAAGGGGCAAGGTTGGAGTTCGAAGTCTATCTCGGAAAAATCCGCGTGCCCATCCAAATTGACATTGGTTTTGGAGATCGAGTTTATCCCCCTCCCAAATCCATCGAGTACCCGACAATCCTGCAGACATCCGCAAAACCTCGTCTTCGCGCCTACCCAATGGAAACTGTTGTGGCAGAGAAGTTTCAGGCAATGGTGGACTTGGGCATCGGCAACACTCGGATGAAAGACTTCTACGACTTGTGGTTTCTACGTCGGGATTTTCAGTTTGAGGGAGAAGCACTGTGCCAGGCAATCAAGGGGACTTTCGAGCAGCGCGATACGACGCTACCGACTGTCACACCTCTAGCCCTGACAAAGCAGTTCGCTGAAGACTCGGCGAAGAAGGCCCAGTGGGCGGCATTCCTCAAGAAGGGACGCGTCAAGATGGGACTGCAGGATCTAGCACAAGTGGTCGGTGAACTTGAGGGATTTCTGATGCCTCCGG